>JAISYF010000126.1 GCA_031270065.1 Prevotellaceae bacterium
TTAATTTACAAAATTACTCAAAAATTTTCATTCCGCCCCAGCCCTTCGGACTTCGCTTCGGCTACGCCTCCGCGAAGTCCGAAGGGCTGCTGCTATCAACAACGTTGTGAAACTTTACAGGTATTCATTGACTTTTTTTTGCAAAGACACAGTTTTTTACAATCAAAAAAAAATCTTACCTTTGCAGCCAATTTTAAAAGAATATGAAAACCGCACTACAACATACAATTACTATTCGTTTCAGACGCTTTTTGAGAAAGGCGTATGCGGTTTTTTGTTCGCTGCACAAGCAGATTACTATCGGGCAACTTTCGGTTGATACAAATAATTCCTCGCTCAAAACGCTGAAAAACAGAGTTTCCAAAATATTTTTGAATAATACGAAAAATACTGATAATGAGGAATTTATAGAAATAATTACAGCGGAAAATATTTTTGCTTTAAATCCTGTTTTGGCTGTTGCTGTGGTTTCAAATCAAAGCAAAAACTACTATTTTCATACAGAGCATACAGAGATTTTTTGCAAAGGGCGCAGAGTTTTTTATACTTTGCGCTCTTTGCGTTTTTCTTTGCCCCTTTGTGTGAAAAATATTTTTTTTAACACAAAGATAGAAAGGCACAACGTTTTTCAATTTTATGTTGTGCTTTTCTTTCTTTGCGCTTTAATATTTAAAAAGTAAAAAAAAATTAATTTAATATAAAAAAAACAGATGAAAGGAAATTTTTTTACATTTATTTTGCTGACATTCAGCATTTTATCAATTTCGGCACAGGACACATTAAAAAATGTGGAATTGCAGCAAATTGATGTTTATGGCACGCGCAACTCGCTTGTTTCCGAGCAACTGCGCGTAGTTTATTCCATTTCCAAAGAGGAAATTGCAGCGTTGCCCGTGCAGGACATCAACGAACTGCTCGACTACCTGCCGAGCATTGACGTGCGCCAACGCGGTGCCAACGGCACGCAAGCCGATTTGTCCATTCGCGGCGGCACTTTCGACCAAGTGTTAATTTTGCTTAACGGCGTGAATATCACCGATGTGCAGACAGGGCATTACTCGCTTGATTTGCCGATTACGCTTGGCTCTGTGGAAAAAATCGAAATTCTGCAAGGCACTTCGATGAATATTTTTGGCTTGTCGGCATTTAGCGGCGCAGTGAATATTATCACAGGACAAACGGCGGAAACAAAGGGCGCGGCGGAAATTGTAGCAGGCGATTTCGGGCTTTTTTCGGCGATGGCAAACCTCAAAGTTGTCCACAAAAAATGGGTGTTTTCGGGTGCGGTGTCGCATTCGTCAGCCAACGGCTATACGGAAAACACTGATTATAAGATGAATAACGTGTTTTTGCAGGCGAATTTTAAGAACAAAAAAATTGGCAATTTCAATTTTCAAATCGGGGCGCAGACCAAAGATTACGGCGCAAACGCTTTTTATTCCGCCACAAACACAAATCAGTTTGATGCGACAAAAACATTGCTCGGCTCGGCGCAATGGGAAAAGCATTTTGGTAATTTTGCCATTGAGGCATCGGCTTTTTATCGCCGACACCATGATAGATATGAGTGGATTAGAAACACGCCGACAGGACGTAATTTTCACCTTACAGATATTGTCGGCGGCAATGTGAAAGGCGCGTATTTTTCAAAAATTGGAAAAACCTCGCTCGGCGTAGAAGTGCGTAACGAACACATTTTCAGCACAAATCTCGGCGACAGTTTGGCTAAACCTGTGAAAATTCCGTTGGAAAAAACCGACACGATGTTCCAAGTCGGCAAAAATCGGCTGAACATCAATTATTTTGTGGAACAGGCGTTTTTTGTGAAAATTTTTTCTGCATCAATCGGCGTTTCGGGCAACTACAACGCAATGTTTGGGCATAATTTCGCTTTCGGCGCAAATGTAGGTTACGAGTTTTATAAAAATTCCCGCATTTATCTCAATGTTAATCGGGCTTTACGCTTGCCTGCTTTTACTGATTTGTACTACAAAAGCCGTGTACAAACAAGCAATCCAAACCTCAAACCCGAAGAAAATATCACAGCAGAACTCGGCGTAAAGTTCTATCACAAAGGATTTTACACCAATTTTTCGGCGTTTTACCGCGCAGGCAAAAATATCATTGATTGGCTTGACCGCAAAGGCGATGGCGTAGAAATGTGGGAAGCGAAAAATCACACGCAAATCAACACTTTCGGCGGCGAAATTGCTGTCGGCTACCGCAGCGATAAGTTTGTGCGCAACGCCGAAATCAGTTATTCGTACCTGAACAGCGTATCGAAATTTGACGAAAATTATCAGTCGAAATACGCGCTCGACTACCTAAAACATAAACTTTCAGTCAGATTTGAGCATAAAATTTACAAGGGTTTCGGAGCAAGTTGGCAGTATATTTTGCAAGAACGCAACGGCAGTTACAAGAAAAACGAACAAGATACTGACTATCAAGCCTTTGGCTTACTCGACGGCAGGATTTTTTGGCAAAATCCGCGCCTCAAATTTTTTATTGAGGCTACAAATATTTTAGACATAAAATATTTTGATATTGTCGGCATTCAGCAGCCGAGCAGGTGGGTGAAGGCAGGGGTGGAAGTGAGATTTTAAAATTAGTAAGGGCAAAAATTTTTTTTCGCCCTTATTTTTTTGTTATACTGCAGTAAATAAATTTGAAAATTTGAAGATTTGAAAATACAAAATACAAAATGCAATTTGAAAATTTGAAGATTTGAAGATTTGAAAATGCAAAATACGAAATATAATTAATAATTATTAACGTTTTTTTCAAATGGAATTTTCAAATTTTCAAATTAAATCCTCAAATCTTCAAATCTTCAAATCCTCAAATTGAATCCTCAAATTGAATTTTCAAATTTTCAAATCCTCAAATTTTCAAATATTCAAATCCTCCCTATAAATTTTTCTGAAAAATCTTTATAAGTCTTGTGTGTAATTAAAAATTTTATGCTAACTTTGCAGCAAATTATAAAATCGAAAAAAATATGAAAAATTTCGCAGGATTAAAAGGGGCATTTACCGATTATAACGAGGCAAAATTCTTTGTTGTACCTGTGCCGTACAGCACTCAAAACGATTGGAATCCAACGGCAAACAAAGGAGCAGAGGCGATTATCGAAGCCTCGCAGCATCTTGAACATTACGATACCGAAACCCGCACTCAGGTTGCGTTCAAAGGCATTCACTCACTTGAACCGCTACATAACCTCAACTCTGACGAGTTGGTTTGCAATGCAGTAGAAAAGCGTATCGGCGAGGTGCTTGATTTAGACAAATTTCCTGTTGCAATCGGAGGAAACCGTACCGTTTGCATCGGCGCAATCAGGGCTGCCTGCGCAAAATACAACGATATTACAATCATTCAACTCGGAGCGCACAACTCAATGAGGGTCAGTTACAAAGGCTCGGATTTAGCACCCGAATGTGCAATGTTTCAAGCAAAAAGACTTGCGCCGATTACGCAAATCGGCATCAGAAGTATGAGCGCAGACGGACACCGCAACGCCGACCCGACAAGAATTTTCTTTGCCCGCGACATATTTTTTGACCAAAATATGCGTTGGTACAAAGAACTTTTTGACACGCTAAGCGCAAACACCTACATCACGATTGATTTAAGCGTTTTCGACCCTTCTATAATGCCGTCTGTAAGCACGCCAGAACCAGGCGGAATGCCCTATTTCACTGTGTTGCGAATGTTAAAACAGATTTTTAGAATGACTAATGTTGTTGGCTTTGACGTTGTTGGACTTTGCCCAAACCCGTACCATAAAGCCCCCGACTACCTCGCCGCCCGCCTGATTTACCAATTAATGACCTACAAAGCAGTGTATAGCAAGTTCTAATTTGTTGAATGATAAGCAATTAAATTCTCTATCGGCGATGCAATAATTTTGCCGATAGAGATATTTTTTTCTATTGCAGCCGCTTTGAGAACATCAGAAAAATGGTGTGCCACAGAACCGCAAAATGATACGTTATATTGCTGATAATCAGCATATTGAATTACATTTAGAGTAAAAAAATCGGTAAATGCGTCAAAAACAAGGTTGTAGATTGAAACTTCGGCGATATTCTCTTTTAAAAACGGAACGAACTGCGCCAAAAATCTATTCGCCAAAGGCTGATTATAAACGTTTTCCATAATTTGAGGAACAGAAATTTTGTATGTTTTGAAAAATTTTTGCGTCAATTTTTCAGGCAACTGATTTTTGAGGCAATCGCTCAAAAAACGCTTGCCGAGATTTGCACCGCTGCCCTCGTCCCCAAGAATATAGCCAAGCGGAGTAACGTTTTTTACAATCGTTTTTCTGTCATAAAAGCCTGAGTTTGAGCCTGTTCCGAGAATACAGGCAATTCCTGCCTCATTGCCGAAAAGCGCGCGGGATGCTCCAAGCAAATCGCTTTGCACTTCGATTTTCGCCTGCGGAAAAAGTGCGAACAATGCTGTCGAAATCACGTTACACTTCTCTATTCTGCAACCTGCGCCGTAGAAAAAAATATCGGTAATTTCTGCCGAAATTTTGGGCAAAAGCCTCTTTTTCAACACAGAAACAATCTGTTCCGATGTGCAAAAAAACGGATTAAACCCCTGAGTATTAATGATTTGCAAAGCATTTTCATCAAATACCGCCCAATCGCATTTTGTCGAACCGCTGTCAGTAACAATCTTCATATTTTAATAAATTTGCAGATTAATTTTAAGCGCAAAGGTAGTAAAAAATTGCTTGATATATAAAAAAAATTCGTACCTTTGCACAAAATTTTTCTACAAAAAAAAGATGAATCAATTATTCAAAAAACTCGCAATTTGTTATTATTTCGTCTTTGTTTTAGCAATATTGACGGCGGTTTTGGGCTATTTTTTGAACAAAAACGGCATTATTTTGCAAAACGCAACAGCAATTAGAGTCCTAAAATTCGTTTTAGTACTTTATATGTTGATTTCCATACCGTTAGCACTAAAATATTTTTCTGTTAAAGTAAAAAAAATTGCGCAAATGGAAAACAAAATCGAAAAAATTGCAAAATATTTGACGCTTTCAAAACTGCGTATCTGGCTGATTTCCATCAACTTATTGCTTGGAATTTTGTTTGTTTATATTCTATATCAGCCAAATAATCAATTTGACATGCTCTATTTTGCAGCAATAGGCGCGGTTGCGCTGCTTTTTTGTCGCCCATCGAAAACGAAAATTGAAAACGATTTAGACAATCAAAATCCACAGATTACACAAATTAACACAGAAAATTTATAACTTTTAACTCAAAAAAATATGGTTATCGCAGTAGATTTTGACGGAACGATTGTGGAGGAGGCTTATCCTGCCATTGGCAAGCCGATTCCGTTTGCGATTGAGGTACTGAAAAAACTTCAAAACGAGGAGCATCATCAACTCATTCTTTGGACTGTTCGCGAGGGAAAATTGCTTGACGATGCAGTGAATTATTGCCGCGAGCGCGGAGTGGAATTTTATGCGGTAAATAAACTTTACCCGGAAGACGACAATGTTTTGTCGCCGAGAAAAATTGCAGCCGACATTTTTATTGACGACCGCTCTGTGGGCGGATTGCCAGATTGGGGCTTGATTTACAGAATGATAACTAAAAATCTGACTTTGGAAAAAGCCTTAGAAGTGCAAAATGAACTGCATAAAGATAATAAAGGCTTTTTTAAAAAACTTTTCGTATAATTTATAATTTTTAAATAATATGTTACAAAGAATACAAACTGTTTATTTGCTGATAATCACAATTTTAGGTGGTTTGGCGTGTTGGTTTCAAATGGATTTTTTTCTTGCATTTACAAAAGAAATAACAGGCGTTTCGTCTATGATAATGCCTGTTTTCGCGCTTGCTTTGATATTAATTCCTGTTTTTGCATTAATTGCAATTTTTCTTTTCAAAAAACGAAATTTGCAGATAAAATTCATTTGGATTGCAATAATTTTTATCGTAATTTACTATTTGATAACGTTTTACATTAGAATTAAATTACAATTAGATGTAAAATTAGCACTTTCGCATTTTTCGATAATTTTTAATTTGATTAACTTAATTTTGTGCAATCTTGCAATTACTGCTATCAAAAAAGACGAAAAATTAGTGCGTTCTTTAGACAGAATTAGATAAAAATGAAACCGCTTGAAATAATCGAAAAATATTATCAAAAAGACAGTCCGTTGTATAAAATTTTGGTTTCGCACAGCGAGTCCGTTGCTAAAAAATCGTTGCAAATCGCTGAAAATAAGCGACTTAACATAGATAAAAATTTTGTCTATGAGGCTGCAATGCTGCACGACATCGGAATTTTTCTTACAGATGCGCCGTCAATTCATTGTTTCGGCACACATAATTATATAGAACACGGAATTTTGGGCGCGGACATTTTGCGGGCGGAAAATCTGCCGAAACACGCTCTTGTTTGCGAAAGGCACACAGGCACAGGACTAACCGAGCAAGATATTATCAGCAAACAATTTCCGTTGCCTCTGCGCGACATGCAGCCTGTTTCGTTGGAGGAACAATTAATTTGTTTTGCAGATTTGTTTTTTGCAAAAACGCGGTTGAACGAGGAAACGCCGATTGAAAAAGTGCGGAAAAAAGTTGCCGTTTGGGGCAAAAATTCAATGGAAAAATTTGAAAAATGGGTTGAAATATTTTTGTAAAAAAATGTACGCATTAATAATTTTTATACGAAATTTACTTTTTGATTTTGGAATTTTAAAGTCGAAAAAGTTTGAAATACCGCTCATTTCTGTCGGCAATATCACTATGGGCGGAACAGGCAAAACGCCTCATATTGAGCATTTTATCAGACAATATTTACCCGAAAAGCGTGTTGCTGTGCTGTCGCGAGGCTACAAGCGCAAGACAAAAGGTTTTATTTTGGCAGACGAAAACGCCGATGCGCAGACTATCGGCGACGAGCCATTTCAGATTTTTCAGAAATTTCCTGAAATAACTGTTGCCGTTGATGAAAACCGAGTGCGCGGAGTAGAAAATCTGCTCGCACTGCCAACTCCGCCTGAAATAGTCTTGCTTGACGACGCTTTTCAACACCGAAAAATATCGCCATCAGAAAATATTTTGCTTATCAACTATAACCGACCAATTTTCAATGACAGAATTTTTCCTTACGGTCGCCTGCGCGAGTTCGCTTGCGGAACAAAACGCGCTGACAGTGTGATAGTTACAAAATGCCCGCAGAATATTTCTGAAAAAGAAAAAGAATTTTTTATAAAGAAAATAGAAAAATGCGGGTTCTACTACGCACAATCACCGCGAGCAGGGCGTAGTCAAGGCGAAGTTCCAATTTATTTTTCCGCTTTTGAGTATTCCGCGCCTAAAAATATTTTTACCAAAGAGCCGATAAATATTGATGTTAAGCGGAGTTTTTTGGTTGTTACAGGCGTGGTAAATGCAAGCGGACTTTATGATTATTTAGAAAATTTTGCGCTTTCGATTGAGAAACTGAAATTTTCTGACCATCACGATTTTACAAAAAAAGACATTGAAAAAATCGAGCAAAAATTCTCTCAACTTTCACCCGACAGCCTTATTATCACTACCGAAAAAGACCGTGCGCGGTTGCTTTCAAATCCGTTTGTTCCGCAAAATTTGAAAGAGAAAATTTTTTATGTAGAGATTGAAGTAAAATTTTTATAGATTTTAATTATAGGAGACTTCTATATGATTTACATTCAAAAAATTTTCAAATTTTAGAAGTTTTAGAAGTTTCCTGTAAAATGTTGATTTTCAATAAAAAAGAATTTTTATTAAAAAAATTCTTTTTTTCAATAATTTACAAAAAAAATTCTTACCTTTGCAGCCGAATTATAAAAACAAAAAATAACCAATAAAAAAAAATAAAAGACCGTACTCTCTTTTATAATAGCGGGCGGAGCCCGCTATTATAAAAGAGAGTACTCTCTTTTATAATAGCGGGCGGAGCCCGCTATTATAAAAATGCTAAAAACCAACAAAATGCACAACTTTGGAAAAGTTTAGAAACATTTATCAAAGAGGGGGGAGTAGGGTAATCAGTGGCGGACAAAACAATTAAGAAATGAAGAAATAAAAAAACTCTGTGTTTCTCTGTGAAACCTCTGTGTAACTCTGTGAAATAAATTAAAAAATTAATAAATTATCTGTGTTTTCAGTGGCAAAAAAATATATATAAAAAAAATATTTATCAATTAATTTAAATTTTGATTTTTATGAAAAATTCAAGAAGTTTTAATTTTCCAACTGCATCAATATTGATGCTTACGTTGGCTTTGGCGATGTCGGGCAATGCCCGTGCGCAGGTTACCATCGGTGCAAACCTCGAACCGCAGTCTTTTTCAGTCCTCGAACTGATAAGCCTCAACTCAAAGGGTTTGCGTCTTCCTCAAATGGACAGCGTACAGCGCAACGCAATGATGGAAACACAGGCGTTTAAGGACGAGAAAAAAGGCAAGGCTCGCGGCTTGCAGATTTTCAACACCTCTACCTACTGCGTAGAAACGTGGAATGGCACAAAGTGGATTGAAGAGTGTATGGACTGTAGCGATGTTGCCGCTCCTGTTATCATTTCTCCTTTCTCAGCCTGTCTCGTTGGCGGAAGCGTAACTTTTATTGCTTCTCCTGTAGGAGACTACAAATGGCAAACCAGCGACGACAACGGCATAACTTGGACTGATGTCGCAGGTACAGGCTCTTCCAACAGTATCGTATTCACCTCTGTCAACAATTACCTTGTGCGCGCCTCTGCACACGGCTGCATTAACAAGGTTTCCAACATGCTGCCCATTCAGGTATTGGCAAGCATTGTCACTATGGGCGACCTTTACATTATGACCCTTAACAATGTGATGTATTCTTATCAGTTTGCAAAATTGGCAACGTATGTGTCTTCAGGTACTGTTTTGGGCTATCAGTGGTATATGAAATACGAAGGTTACGCGGAACAGGGCGCAGCACTTTCAACCAAACCTGCCAAAGATGAGGCAGATGATATTATTGTCGGCGCAAATCAATCTACTTACACCTTTGACCCTTATTCCGATGCTAAATATCAGGGAGCAGGTTCTTATTATTTCTACTGCAAGGCGTTCGGCAAAAATGGAGGAGTGGACAAAATATCTCTCGACTCTATTCTTATTCGCGTTGAGGATTTGTATGACGCAAGTTTAAGCGTTACCTCGCCCCGTCTGATTACCAAAGAGCAGTGGCAAATTGACTCTGTCAACCCTAATACAAGTGACGGTCATGTTTACTTTATTCCTGTTTTACACGGTTCGGGAAGTGCAAGCCCCAACTTAAAAATCGCCCACGCCAGTCTCGGTGCTACCAAAACCCGCGATGCAGGTGAACTCGGCAACCTTTTCCAATGGGGGCGCGATGAAGACGGACACGAACGCCGTCAATATGAAGGGCGTTATTCTAACTGGGCAAGTTTGTTAGACACCGCAACTTTTGTAAGCCCTAGACTCAATACTCAAGTTTCTACACCCCAAGCAACTGGTAATGCTGTAGGAAAATTTTTATACGGAACTAGCTTTCGTAATTGGACAACAATCGATTTTACTAGTGGTTGGGGAATAGGAACAGATAGCACCCACACTACCGACCCCTGCAAAAAACGCAACACTTCTTGGCACCTTCCTAACCGCAATAATGATGTTGTAAAATTAACTCTTGGCTCACTCTCTAGTGCTAACTGGACAAATAATCAAATTTCGGGTCAATCTAACCAAAAAACTGTTCTTTATCGTTATCCTTGGGGTAGCCGTTACGGTACTGAATCTCACGGTTCAATAACTATCGTTTCCACATCTACATTTGATACAGGCAAATACTACGTAGCCATACTGCCCGCTACGGGTTCCAGAGAGTACTCAAGTGGCAATTTGACTAATTATATTGGATCTGGAGGCTTCTTTTGGAGCTGTAGCTTTTCTTCTTCCCCCAATGCGTATAACTTTGCATTCAACAAGGACTTCGCGAATCCCAACAATTCGAACCCCAGGGGGCTGGGGTTTTGTGTGCGCTGCGTTACAGAAAATTAAATAAAAAAAATCAAAAGAAAAACGGTAATTTTTAGAATCTCCTATACTATACACTTTAATATAATTAGCAGTGTGTCAAATAATTACGTAAATATTTTTTCTCATTTAATTACAGAGTGCAGTATAATTTAAAATATCAAAAAGGGACTTTCGCAAGTCCCCTTTTTTCTGAAAAAAAATATTATTTAGTACATTCTATTTAAATTTTGCCTCCATTTCAGTAATTTTCGCTTTCAAATCCGCAACTTTTTTCTGCATCATACCGAGCAACTGATTGCCTTTTTTAGACGATGTTGTCAGGAACTCAATGTTGTTTTCGTAAGTTCTCAACTGCCGTTTGAGGTCTATGTATTGCAACGAATACCCGCGTTTTTCCAAAAATCTGCCTTTCGTCTCTCTATTTTTCATTTCTCTATTTTTCGCCTCTCTGCTTTTTGTTTCTCTACTTTTTTTACCGTAAATTTCGTTAAATTTACTGTCGGTAACAAGGGTAAAAGCGTCTTGCAGTTTATGTTTTTCTTTGAAAGGCACAAAGCCGATTTTGTTGTATTGCGCTATAAAATCTTTTATAGCAGCAATATCCTCGTTTCTGTTGCCTGTGAGCGTGAAAGCCTTGATTTTTTCGATAATTTCGTTTTTCAACTTCAAGTTTTCAGCCTCCTCGTTGCGTCTATCATTGGTATTTGCCTCGCGCTGTTCAAAGAAATAGTCGCAAGCGGCATAGAATTTTTTCCAAACCATATCAGCATATTTCCTCGAAACTGCACCTGTGTTTTTCCATTCTCGTTGCAATTCTATAAGTTTTTCGCCTGTGGCTTTCCATTCGGTACTATTTTTGAGTTCCTCAGCCTTAGCGAGTAACAATTTTCTTTTTTCCAAATTTTGCGCCAAAACGTCTTTGGTTTCTTTCATAAACGCAGCTTTCGCCTTAAAAAAATCATCGCAAGCAACTCTGAAACGTTTTGAAATTTTCGGGGTAGCCTTTCTTGACGCAGAGCCGATATTTTTCCACTGACTTTGCATCTTAATCACTTCTTCGCTTTTGCTATCCCATTGCTTGAAAGTTTTCAGGTTTTCAAAATCAATACTTTCAATTTTCTCACAAATTTCAGATTTTAATTTAAAATTTTCATATTCTTTCTCTTTTAAAGACTCAAAATATGATTGATGTTTTTTATTAATCTTTGAAGATGCTTCTTTAAAACGGTTCCAAATATCCTCGCGGTTTTCACGCGCCACAGGACCAATTTCACGCCATTCCTCGTGCAGTTTTTGCAACTGTTGGAAAGCCAAAATCGCATCTTGTTCCTCCTCCAATTTCTCGGCAACCTCGCAAAGAACAATTTTTAATTCATAATTTTTCTTAAAATCGTATTCGCGCAAATCGTTATTAATCTTGATTAAATCGTAGAATTTTTCTTGGTAACGGCTATATTGTTTCCAAATTTCGGTTACCATATTTTGCGGCACTTGCTCAACTTTTTTCCACTCGCTTTGTAATTTTCTGAACGCAGGAATTGTGATTGATAAATCGTCAGCAGACGAGGTCAATTCCTCTAATTTTGCCAAAATTGCCAATTTTTTTTCAAGATTTTTAATTTTTTGCTCCTCTATTTTCGCATTTACAGACAATTTCAACTCTTTATATTTTGTGAAAAGTTCTTTAAATTTTGCCTCAACAGCGTCAATCGCTTTTTCTGCAACACTTTCCTCGCTTTCCTCAACTTGCTCTGTTTCAGACTTTTGACGCTTATAAAACGCAATTTTGATAGTTTCCGCAGCAGTGCGTATATTTTCAAAAGCAGGCTCTAAAAGCAGTTCGCGCATTTCCTCAACCAACTCCTCGCGTGAAAGAGCGTTATAATTTTTCTTTTTTGTTTCCTCTTTTTCCTCTTTTTCAGGTTTTTCAAGTTTTTCCTCAATCGTTATTTCGGGTTTTTCCTCTGATATTTCAGAATTTTCCTCTGGTTTTTCCTGAACAACTTCGGTTTTTTTCGCTGTTTTTCTCGGTTTTTTCTTGACAATTTCGTCAGATTTATCATCTTTTTCAGTCGTTTTTTCCTCTTTTTCAGGCACAATAACCGTTTCCGCAACCTCCGCAGCAGATTTTTTTGCAGTCCTTTTTTTAACAACCTTTTTAGGTTGCTCAACTTCTGATAATGAGGTGCTTACAGTGTTTTCGGCAATATTTTCAGCCGAAATAATTACATCGGTTTCAACCTGTGAAACCGTATTTTCCTTGTGTTCAAGTTTGTCCATATAGATACTTTTAATTCAAAAATTCAGGGCGCAAAGGTACAAAAAAAATTGTATTTTTACAATATTTTAAAATTTCGGTGGATAATTTTTTAGTTTTTTTTCGTATAGATTGCCATACGCTATTGATTTAAGGGCATTGCCCTTAAAATTCTGACATCTTTAATCTTTATTAATTGTCAAGTTTCACAACATTGTTGATTTTCTTGAGTAATTTTTTTATGAAAAATATAGCAATAGAGAAAGGCACAATAAAATAAGAAATATAGATGGAATTTAATTTCAACTAACAAATGCAACATTAAGTAACAAAAAAAATCTTTCAAAACTATTTTTTTGGCATGCCAAAAAATAGTTTTGAAAGATTGGGCAAAAATTATTACTTTTACGTTGTATATGAAAAAAGCTCACATTACCCACGAACAAAGGTACACAATTTCCGCGTTAGTTGCGCAAGGATGTACCCAAAAATTTATCGCAGACACTATAAAAAAAAATAAGTCTGTGATTAGCAGAGAGCTACGGCGCAATATAAATCCGAAAACATGCAAATATTCGTTTTCGGTTGCGCAGGAACTCGCCGATTTACGCAAGGAAAGAATGAAAATTCCGCGTAAATTGAATGTAAATTTGAAGAAAGATATCATTTCTTTAATTGAAAAAGATTGGTCGCCGCAACAAATTGTCGGCAGGCTAAAACTTAAAAATCAACCGTTTGTGAGCCACGAAACGATTTATAAAATCATTCGCGCCGACAA
>JAISYF010000178.1 GCA_031270065.1 Prevotellaceae bacterium
ATATTCAAAATGCTTCAAAAGTCCGTTCTACAAACGGTTTATGGCTGCATGCATTCGGAAAACTTGCTATCGCTTTTATGTCTTTTTTATTTTAACCCGTGATTCGCATTAATAATTAAAAAATAATTTAGAATTTTTTTACTGTTTTTTCCTATCGCGAATTGGAAATTTCTATAAAAATTTTCTTGCTGCAAAATTACGGTACATTCTTTATCATTATTATTCGCTACACGCATATTTTTACCCTATTTTCGGGTAAATTTTATTTTATCCCCAAAAATTATTAACTTTGCAAAATTAATAAAAAAATTTAATATGAACAGCACAATTTCAAAAAAAATAAAAACTCTGCGGTTAGATAAGGGTATTAATCAAGAGCAAATGGCTGATTTACTGCATATTTCGCAGTCGGCATATTCAAGAATTGAAATAGGCGAATGTGATGGTTGGCGTTATATAGATGATATTTGCACCGTTTTTGAAATAAAACCAGAGGAATTATTTATTCCCGAAGGTTTGGTGCAAAATAATAACAGTGGCGACAATGCCTCTGCTGTACAAAACAACACGCACAACGACACACACACATTATTATTAATCAACTTTCCGACAAAGTTATAGAACTTTATGAGGAAAAAATAAAGAGGTTAGAGGCAAAAAACAATGCGTTAGAGGAGGAATTGCAGCGGTTAAGAAAGTAAATCACCTTACCTTGCCCGCAACCTCTTTTCCCAGATTATAAAATATTTCATAATCTGCCTTTTGCATCGCTTGTTTGACTTCCGCCGAGCCGACATTTTCGTATTGCATTTTTTCGGAAAAAGCGTTCAGCAGACGAACAGACTGCCCCGCCCAAGTGTAACAGCCGAATGAGGCGAAAATGCGGTTTTTCAATGTACGGAGTTCAAGTTTGTCAAGCACCTGCGAAACTTCTGGAAAAAGGTTGCCGTTGTAGGTCGGCGAACCGATAATTAGCCCTTTGTAGCGGAAACAATCCGTAATAATCTGCGAAATATCGCTTTTTGAAACATCGTGCAAAATTACATTCGGCGTAATTTCCGCTACGCCGCGCGCAACAACTTCCGCCATCGCCTCTGTATGCGAATACATAGAGCCATAAACAATTACAACGCCATTCTCGCCCTCGTATTTTGAAAGTTGATTGTAAATGCCCACAACTTTTTCGATATGTTTCCGCCAAACAGGTCCGTGCAGTGAACAAATCGTATCTATCTGAATATCAGTAAGTTTTTGCAAAGTTTTTTGCACAGGCAAGCCGTATTTTCCGATAATATTTACATAATAACGGTACATTTCGCCGATATATTTTTCGATGTTGAGTTTTGAGTCCTCAACTGCGCCGTCAAGCGTGCCGAAACAGCCGAAAGCGTCAGCGGAAAAAAGAACTTTTTCCGTCTTTTCATAACTCATCATTACCTCAGGCCAATGCACCATCGGCGCAAAAATAAAGCGCAAAACGTGTTTTCCGATCGGCAGTTCTTGATTTTCCTCAACAATAAGCAGATTTTGCGAAATAGAATAAAATCCATTCAGCATTTCAGCCGCTTTTTTGTTGCAAACTATCTGTAAATCAGGATATTGAGTAAGATATGCCTTAATTCCTGACGTGTGGTCAGGTTCGAGGTGATGAATAACAAGATAGTCGATTTTTCTGCCTTCGAGCGCAAATTTTATCTTTTCCAAAGAGTGCTCGGCAAAAGAATTTTCAACGGTGTCGAACAACACAACTTTCTCATCTACAAGCAGATACGAATTATACGAAACTCCGTATGGCAACGGTATCATTCGCTCAAAAAGTTGCGTCTTGCGGTCATTTACACCGACATAATATAAATTGTCTGATAATTTATGTGAAAACATTTTTTTTAATTATGAATTTGATTTACAAAGGTACAATTTTTTTTCACCCCAAAAATAATTCTTCCATTTTTTACAAAATTTGAAACATTCCAAACAACGCAAATCCATACGCTTTTGCTATTAAATAATTGAAAATCAGCGTGTAAAGTATGCCTGTCAGCATTGTGAATTTGATTAAATCACCTGAAATTTTGTAACTAAATTTTTTATTCCACAAAAAAACGATAGATATTGTAGAAGGCAACAAAATTCCAAATATAAAATATCTGAAAGAAATATTGTCGTTTGGCAAATTAAATTTATGAACAACAAAAAACAAACCTGTTAAAATTGCTGATAATAAGCAAGTTACAACAATTTTCGCATTTTTTTCGCCCCAAACTATCGGCAGTGTTCTGCATTCCATTTCCCTGTCGCCTACAATGTCCTCTAAATCTTTGACCACTTCGCGCACGAGCGTCAAAAGGAACGCAAAAAGCGCGAAACCGCACACCCAAAAGTAAAGTTCTTTTATCATTATCCTGTAAGTTTCCAACAGCGACGGCGGCATTTGACGGATTAACTCATCGCTGTAAATGCTTGAAAATGACGCTCTTTCCGCCGCCAACACAACCAAAACCGCCAACGCTGAACTGAACGCGACAATAAGATTTCCAACCAAAAACTGCCTTTTGTAACTTGAAGAATAAAACCACAGCATTCCTGCCGTTATCGCAAAAATAAACCCTAACGTGCTGCTTTTCAACAGGATAGCAACCACAACGCCGAGCAATACGCCCGCCGAAGTTAAGGTGATATAGAGCGACATTGCCGCTTTTTTCGAGATTTTTTCGCCGATAATCACGCTTTCGGGGCGGTTAATTCGGTCAATTTTCAGGTCGAAATAGTCATTGATAACATACCCGCCCGCCGCAATTAGCACTGTGGCAAGTGTTAGCAGCCAAAAAATTCCGCTCGGCAAAGGTGCGGACAAAAAAGCATATTTTTGCAGAATCGGCATCAGCACCGAAAAATAGATTAACCATTGTATCAACACAATGAAAATCAGGTTTTTATAACGAATAAGGTTTAACATAAATTATATTTTATTTTAGTTATTTCAGTTTTTTGTCTTTTATACCATATCCCGCCCTGCCAATTTAAAGAAACTCCAGCCGATTATTGCAAAGAAAAGGGAAATTGTCCAAAAGTTGTAGTATTTTTTTGTTTTGTTGGTGCATAGCGATATTCCATAAGCGGCAAACATTATTACAAACGGCAGCGCAGGCTGATGAAACCGCTCTGACTGTGCGAAAGGGCTTAGCGCAATAACACCGAGATAACCAATCATATATGAGCCTGCTAAAATATATTTTCGCCACTCTTTTCGTTTAAAAATCATAAAAATTGCAAAAATTGCAAAAAAAGACAAAATATTTTTGCAGTAATTTCCGCCGTTAATCACTTTTATATTTTGTTGTCCTGGCGTTTCTACTACTGTCGGAAAAGGTATAGTAAAAATCAACGGAGCAAAAGCCGCACCTGAAAAATATTTTGCAAACTCATTACCGCCTGTGCGCAAAGAGCGGAATTGCATTGAATTTGCCTGCGCCTCTGTCCTCGCATTCCAAGTTTCTTCAATCTCTGTGGCAATCTGTCCTCCGATAAAATAGGCAATTACCACCACCGCCCACACACCTACTATAATTCTCTGCCGCCAATTAACCACTTTTTTATTTGCAAAAAGCACTGCCGTTCCAAGCGACAGCAAAGCCACCGAGCCGAGTGCTGTACGCAAAGCAAATAACGATATTGCAGCCAAAAATGGCAAAATCATATCTTTTACGCCGTATTTTTGCGACCGCAGCATATTGTCCATTCGTTCTACAAAAAATACTCCGAGAAAAACCATTTCGATTTCTTTCAAGTGCAGCCCGCAATAATAAATCAAATTCGGCATCAACATACACAAAATCCCTGCAATCCGCCCAGTGTTTTCGTTGTTGAAAGAGCGTTTTGCCAAGCGGTAAATCAACACGCAGGTATATGCACCAATCACAGATTTTATAACTCTGACAATAAAAATATTCAGTCCGAAAATATTTATGTTAAATATTTTATATAATAATCCGAGATAAACAGGATAGCCTGAGTCTGAAAGCGACATAAATTGCATTTCAAAGGCAAAACCATTTTTTACAATATTTATTGCCGAGTTGTGGTAAAAAAATGAATCCGCCGCCTGAAACTCAAACGGCAATCCAAAACCTGTCATTGCTGTATAGAAAAACCAACTGAAAATCACCCAGCATAGACGAATTATGAACGCAGTTTGAAAGAGTTTTTTCGTAAAAAATTTTTCGGAATAACCCGCCCATTTTCGAGTTAATGTATTTGAATAAGTAAAAAATGAAAATACCGCCACCGCGCCGAACACATAAAAATACCAAGGCATTGTGTATTTAAAAAATATCACAAAGCAGGCAAACACAGAGGCAATATAAATATAAATTGCCTTTTCTGTAAAATATTTTGGAAAATAGTTGAGCACTTATTTTAATTATGAATTTTTGCCCTTGTTCTTTATTGAAATTCCATATATTCGTTGCAAGTTTCTGTCATTGCGGGTTTGAGCAATGACAGGGTGTTGCATTGTATTCCTTTTCTTGCTAAACACAGATAATTTTTTAGTTTTTATTTTTTAGTTTAAAATAATTCCTTTCCAACACTTTCAAATGTTCCTCTATCGAAAACTTTTTTCTTATTTCTATTGCATTTTTTTTCGCATTTTCTTTGTACTCGTTTTGATTTTGCAAAAATAGTAAAAATTTATCTAATAAATCGGTTTCGTTTTTGGTTTTGTACAAAATTGCAAATTTTCCATTGTCGGCAATTTCTTTCATAACCTCAAAATCATTCACAAATACAGGCAATCCCGCAGCAATCGCCTCAATTACAGCAATGCCAAAAGTGTCGTGGTCGGTGCTGTAAATAAATGCGTCAATGTGCTGCAAAATTGCAGGAACATCGTTGCGAGAACCGAGAAAATGTACGTTTTGCAAGCCGTTTTTCGCGCAAAAATCCGCGCATTCATCATAAAGATGAGGATTTTTTTCGTCTTTTTTTCCAATAAAATAGAACTCAATTTTTTTTGTTTTTTCATTTAAAAGTTTCAAAAACCTGCAAACAGTAAAATGTTCCCTCACACTTACAAAATTGCCAATCATTGCAAGTTTTGGGTTTTTATTTTCTGACAGAAAAACAGGTTTTTCAAAATTTTTGTCAAATTTTTTAAACGAAATTCCGTTATAAACAGTCGCCTGTTTTTCGGGTTTTAAACTGTATTTTTTTATGTAATATTCTCGTTGATAATTGCTTACAAAGAAATTTTTATCAGTTTTTTTGATAATAAATTTCATTAAAACACTCTCTTTCTCAAAACTGTGATATGTTTGTACAACTTTTATCTTTGTTCCCAACGTTGCAATTTTTGAATACAAAGCGTCTAAAAATTGTTGAGAATGAACTATTTGCACATTTTCTTTTTTTAACAATTTGCGCAATTTCAGCAAATAAATAAAATCAAACGGAAATTTCGGCGCGAGTTTAAAAAATTTCGGCTCTGCCGTATAAAAATCCTGCTGCAAAACGCCGCCTTTACGATGAACACCGATAAACTCAAAATCTGCCTTGTCAGCGTTGCGAAACACATCAAGCAGCAACGTTTCTGTGCCGCCACGATTGAGCGAACCGAGTAAAAATGCAACTTTCATGCTTTTGTTTTTTTGCCTCTGATTACACTGTTTTACACCGAATTTATTTATTTCCAGATTTTGCAAAATTAACATATTTTTTTGCAAATTACGAAAATTATGTAATTATATGAATAATTTTATACGTGTAAATCTATGTTTTCAGTGGCGAATTTAATTATTCTACAAAAATTTCTTTATATTTTTTACAACTTTCCAACATTTTTTCTCGATGAGATAGCACAAAATTGTTGTTTCGCAATGTAAATTCCGCAGAAAAAACGTTTTCATCATTCATTTTAGCCTTTTGCTTTTCCAAATATTGGTCAAGCGTGCAAATCACTTTTGCAGGCGCACCGACAGCAACCGAATTTACAGGAATATCTTTGCTCACAACGCTGCCCGCGCCAATTACCGCGTTGTCGCCAATCGCAACATTCGGCAAAACAATAGTCCCTGCGCCGATAAAAACGTTGCTGCCTATTTTCACATTGGCAACGCGAGTGTGGTTGAGAAAAATCTTTGTGCTTGCGTCGTGCGCCAAGATATGCACTTTCGGCGCAAGTATCACATTATCGCCAATTTCAACGTGCCAGCAATGGCTTGGGTCGATAATTACTCCGTCCATAATGGTTACGTTTTTACCAATTTTCAACCCGCGTTTTTTCAGTTTTTCGATGTTCTGCTCGCCGCGAATTTTCCGTAATATTTTTTTGATAAATTTCATATTTTTTTATGGAATTAACGTATTTTTGCAAATTATGAAAATTTTGTTAATTATATTAATGTATTATTTGTTTCAATCTGTGTAATTTGTGGATTATTTTACTTTTTATTTTTAAAATCGTTCTCGGCGTCTTATAAAATTTTTGCATCGATTCAGGCTGTTTCTCAAAATCTACTTTGCCTATTTCCTTTTGAAACTCTGCAACATACTGATTTTGAGTGTAATACCGTGCCAAAGTATAAACCCGCAAATTGTCCAAAACCTGCTTTAAAACAGGATTTTTTGCCTCTTGTTCCTGCAAATAATCAAGATTAAAAATAAAATGCGTTGTTGGCTCATAAATTTTCTCAAAGACCACGCCTCTGCTTTGTTGCTCCACATCTTGATTATAAAACGCTAACTGCTTATTAATCAGCGCAGTACGATATTTTAACGCAATACGCGCCCACAAATCAAAATCCTCGCCAAGTTTGAGTTTAGGCTTAAAACCGCCCATTTCATTGAAAACAGATTTTTTTATAGTTGCTGTGATTGGATTTACAGGCATATACGGCGACCTCGAATAAGCCTCAAAATAATCGAAATAACCGCGTTCAAAATTTTCAGCAACGCCAATTTTTGCAGGAATATTTTTACCGTTTTTTACCTTAAAATAGGAACTTGCCCACAACGCAGCATCAGGAAAATCATTGATTAATTTCACCATTTCCTCCAAATAATTCTCTGCCCACCAATCGTCAGCATCAAGAAAGACAATGTAATCGTATTTTGCAATTTTTACGCCATTGTTTCGCGCAACAGAAACGCCCGAATTTTGCTGTTGAATGATTTTCAAATTTGAAAATTTGAAAATTTGAAAATTGCGGACAACATTTAATGAATTGTCTGTTGAACCGTCATCAATAACAATGATTTCAAACTCTTTAAAAGTTTGATTTACAACCGATTGCAACGCTTTTTCAACGTATTTCGCTTTGTTGTATAAAGGTATTATTATAGAAAACATTATTTTTTTCTGATTTAATTTTTCTTGTAATTATTCTTCTAAATCTTTCATAATCAATGTTTTATATTATTCAACTAAATGGTATTATTCCATTTGGTATAATATCATTCAGTTGAATGCAAAAATAATATTTTTTCCGATACAAAATGTATTTTGAATTACAAAAATTTTCAACATTTTTCGCTTTGTTATATAGAGATATTATTGTGGAGAGTCTATTTTTTGAAAAATTTTAAATTCTAATCCAATTTTCAGGTACAACATCGTCATTTTCAAATGACTGCCACCATCTTTTTGGCGCAATCACCATTTTTTCCGCATTATCATTCAGCCACGCTCCCCACCAACTAAACGAACTGTTTGCAACAATATTATGCTTGCAACGACTCATTAAATACATATCTTGCCACGAATTTCCGCCCGAATTGTGCGTTACATACGCAGCATTTTCGAGTTTGAAATTTTCCTGCACCCAATCTTTATCGTCTGTAAAAATGAAAAATTTAACATTTTCCTTAAATTTTTCACCTCTGATAATCAGAGGTTGATTTTCGCGATAGCGAAAATCAACTAATATCTTTTCCACCGCTTTTTTATAATAATTCATCGTGCAAATATTCGCAAAACCATTTGCATATTGCGCACTCAAATAATCGCCGCGCCTGATATGAATTGAAACGCTGTTTGTGTTTTCAATTTCATTTTTCAACTTTTTTGTTTCCTCCGACAATAAATTTTCATCAAAAACAAACGCTTTTTTTACATCGTTTTTGGTATTTTCAAAGAATTTTTCGCTTTGCCATGTGCCGCGAAAAAGTTCATTTTTATGCTTAAAATCAAAAACTTCGGGGTAAAAAATAAAATTTTTCTCAACTTTAACCATGTAAATACCTATGAGTTGATACAGTTTTTCGCGGTATTTTTTTGGAAAAAAACGTAAAATTTGCGCATAAAAATCCAGCAAAAACGTGGATTTTGTATGAATGCCGAAAATTTTTTCCAATTCATAACCTTGATGTCCGTATTTTTTGCTGTTGTGCTTGAAAGGAACAAACAAGCGCGCTTTTTGCCCTCGTTTTTGCAGTTCCAAACAAAAGGCGTAAATAAACATCTGGTTGCCCAAGCCGCCTGTGATAGTAAGGTATTTCATAATATTTTTCAGTTATTTTTATCTATAAAAAATGAATTATTTTCCCGTACAAAATCTATAAACATATCGGGTGAGGAATTGTAAGCACCTATAAACAGTGCCGATTTGCACAAAATTTCGACTGAGGCAAACATTTCAAGCAATTTTTGCGTCTTATACTCCAAACCTCTATTCTGAAAAGCATTGTTGTCATAACCTCTGTCTTCTTTTTTGCATAAGGTATATATTTGATAATCAGGTAATTCTGCTTTTATATTTTCAATAACTTGATAATCGTCTGTAAAAATAAACACATTTTTACAATATTTTACATTTTTATACAAAAATGTAAAATATTTTTGCCAATCATACACTTCATCTTCTGTAATTTTGTCGCCTTGCCGAATATGAATGCCAACAAATTTTTCTGGCAAATTCAAGTTTTTTATAATGTTATCTATCTGATTTTCAGTATATTCATTAAATTTGTATGTTTCACAAATTATATGTTTGTACAAATCTCTAAGCGTTTGTTTTTCGACTTTTTTATCTAAAACAGAGTAGTTGTAGCAGGGATTTAATTGATAATAAAACTTATTCCACAATTCAAATGTATAATAAGTAAAATTATATTTTTTCTTATAAAAATTTTTCTGAAAAGATTGTTTTAGAAAAGAAAATGTAAATTTTAGCCAAATCCATTTTGGTGTTTTTGTGCCGTAGCGCAATTTTTTATAAATGAATTTTGCGTACTGTTTTACGCTTGGAAATGGAAAACGAGAATTGAAAGTTGAGTGAAAATCGTCTGTAACTTCCTCGCAAAAAGGCAAAAAATAATCAGTCCAGCCATTTTTTATTTTAAAATTTGCATCCTTGGAAAAAAGTTTAAAACCTATTCCGTTCATTCTGCAATACGCAATAGCAAACAACATTCCGAGATATTCAGAATAAAAGCCTGCATGATAGCCAATATTAAAAATTAGAGTTTTTTTTTGCATAATTTGATATAAAATTACATATTTTTACGATTGATGGACAAAAAAACATCCATCTATATTTTAATTTTGTTAATTTTTTGATTTCAATAAATTGATTATCAGACAGTAAAGCATAAAAATTATCAATTTCTTTTGTTGATAATTTCACAATTTTTCTCACAGCGGTAGTGTTCCAAAGGGCATCGTTTTTGATTTTTTGCGATAAACTTGGACTTATTTCTAAAATTTCATTGGCAAAATTCAATTTTCTTGTACCCATTTTTACCATGTCGGCAATTTTTCTGCTGTTTAGCGTTCTTGATATGGATTCTTGATTAAGGCAATAGTAATAGTAAGCGTCTTGTATCGAACGTATTTTTTTTGCGTAAAATATCGATTTATAAATGCAATCGGCATCTTCCCAAAATACATTTTCGGCAAAAAACAGATTATTTTCCAATAAAAAAGTTCTGTTAAAAATTTTTACACAAGATGATAAGATTTTTTGCGGCTCAAAAAATAATTCTAAAAATTCTTTCCCTGCAATAATATCGTTTGTAGAAATATTTTCACACTGCACAAAATTCAGCGTGTCAATTTGTTTGTAAAAACTAAACATCAACAAATCGAGATTATCTTTTTCGCAAAGATTGAGCAATTTTTCAAAACAATTTTCCACAATGTAATCATCGCTGTCAATAAACCATATATATTTGCCTTTTGCTGCTTTCAGTCCTGTGTTTCGTGCTGCGCCGAGTTTCTTATTTACTTCATGTTCGAGCAAGATGAGGTTTTCGTGCCGTTTCTGAAAATAAAGCACAATCTCGCGACTGTTGTCGGGCGAGCAGTCATTTACACAAATCACTTCATATTCCGTTTCGGGAATATTTTGCTTGTAAATGCTGTCCAAACAACGTGAAATGTATTTTTCTACATTGTAGCAGGGCAAAATTATTGATAATTTCGGATTTTCGTTCATTTTATTTTAATTTTTTTGCCACAGATTACACATATTAACAAGGAGAAATAAAATCAGTGTATTTCTGTGTTTTCAGTGGCTATGTTATTTTCTATTTCTATCACTCTGCACGCCGACTTGTAGCGGGTTGCGTAATACGGCTCAGTTGATTTTGAGATAATTATGCCGTTTGTAACCGATGTGTGAATGAACTTAAAAGCTCCGTTTTCTATTGAATCCGATACCACCATTCCAACGTGTCCGATGTTTCCTTTCCTCCGCCTGCCCTCGAAAAACACGAGGTCGCCTTTCCGCAAATCCGCTCTGTCTATGTGAGTATGAGACAGATATTGCGCTGTTGCCGTACGTTGAAGATTGATGCCAAAATTTTTAAAAATGTGTTGCATAAACCCCGAACAATCAAATCCTGCAACGCCTGTTCCTCCGTAACGGTAGGGCGCACCGAGAAAAATTTTGCTGTACGCTGTCAATGAGTCTAACAGCAAAATAGACGCTTTTTGGGGCGGAACAACACTGTCAATCTTTTCAAATTCCTCTATTTCATCGTATTCCTCATCAAAAAACTGCGCAAAAGCGTTCCCCGAACAAAAACATAAAAGTACAAAAATTATTTTTATTTTTTGCATAATTTTTTAAGATTTAAGATATTAGTAATATCTTGTGTCTGTTTAAAATTTCTTTAAAACCTGATAAATCCTCTGCACAGGCAACCCCATTACATTATAGTACGAGCCTTCGATTTTTTTCACACCAACAAATCCAATCCACTCTTGAATGCCGTAACCGCCTGCTTTGTCGTATGGTTGATATTTTTTAACATAATAGTTGATTTCGCTGTCATTTAATACAGAAAATGTTACTTTTGTAACAGTTGAAAAGATTTTTTGCTGCTCTTGCGTTGTAAGGCAAACTCCTGTGATAACCTCGTGCGTTGCGCCAGAAAGCGTTTGCAGCATATTTTTTGCCTCCTGTTCGTTTTTTGGCTTGCCAAGTAATTGATTATCAGCGACTACAATAGTATCTGCCGTAATCAAAAGCGTATTTTTTTCCAAAAATTGCAGATAATACTCTGCTTTCTGCCTTGCAAGATACTCAGGCACTTTATCTATCTGTAAATCAGCGGGGTATGTTTCTTTAACGCTGTCAATCGTTTTTACTTCAAAATCAATATCAAGCCCTTTTAACAGATTTTGTCGCCTCTCAGACTGCGAGGCAAGAATTATTTTGTATTTTTTTAAATTTTCTAACATCATTTTCTTTTTATGCTACCTTTGCATTCTGTTTGCAATATTTCCTTTATGGCAATTTTTCAAACAGAATGCAAAGATAACATAAAATTTTCAATTACACACAAACGCATAAAAATTTTTCCGAAAAATTTATAATTGCGGATTTGAAAATTCAATTTGAAAATTTGAAAATTTGAAATTAAAATTTCCCAATATTCAAATATTCAAATTGAATTTTTGAATTTTCAAATTTTCAAATCCTCAAATTTAATTTAGTTATTTGCGTCTTGTGTCTAAATTTTGTACCTTTGCGCCTTGAATTTTTTTGAGAAAATAATGAAAAAAAATATAGAAATAAAAAATGCGCGGGTGCATAATCTCAAATGCGTTGATGTGAATATTCCACATGATAAATTGGTGGTAATCAGCGGTTTATCGGGTAGCGGCAAGTCGTCTTTGGCGTTTGATACGCTCTATGCAGAAGGACAACGGCGGTATGTGGAGAGCCTTAGTTCGTACATCAGGCAGTTTTTGGGCAGAATGAACAAGCCCGAAGTCGATTACATCAACAACCTGCCGCCCGCTATTGCAATAGAACAAAAAGTTATCTCAAACAATCCCCGTTCCACTGTCGGCACGCAAACCGAAATTTACGAGTACCTCAAACTGCTTTTTGCGCGGATTGGGCAGACTGTTTCGCCAATTTCGGGCGATGCAGTGAAAAAAGACAGCGTTGGCGATGTTGTGAAATTTATCATAAATTTGCCTCTAAATACGGAAGTTTTGTTGCTTTCACCGCTCGTTTTGCCAGAAAACAGAATTCTTGCAGAACATTTACAAATACTTTCACAACAAGGATTTAGCAGAATTTTTGTAAATAACGAAATAGTTAGAATTTCAAATTTTTTTTCTGAAAAAACTGAAAAAAAATTGAAAAATATTTTATTGTTAGTCGATAGAATTATCAATGACGGACAAAATGAAACCGCCAACCGCCTTGCAGACAGCGTTCAAACGGCGTTTTTTGAGGGACACAATTCGTGCGAGGTTTTCTATATTATTGATAATCAAAAAAATACAAAAAAATTCTCTCATAGTTTTGAGGCAGACGGAATAATTTTTGAAGAGCCGACAGAAAAAATGTTCAGTTTCAACAATCCTCTCGGCGCGTGTCCCGACTGCGAGGGTTTTGGTAAGCGGCAAGGCATTGCGCCCGAGCTTGTAATCCCCGACACAACGCTCTCGGTCTATGAAGACGCGGTGCTGTGCTGGAAAAACGAAATGGGCAAAGAGTGGAAAAACGCGCTGATTTATTCTGCCGACAAATTTGCTTTTCCAATTCATAAACCCTACAATCAACTAACTGAAAATCAACGAAATACCCTTTGGCAAGGTAATAAATATTTTGGCGGAATTTATCAATTTTTCGATTTTATACAGAGCCAGCAGTACAAAATTCAGTACCGCGTAATGCTGGCGCGCTATCGCGGAATTACCGTTTGTCAAACTTGTGGCGGAACGCGCCTGAAAAAAGAGGCTTCTTATGTGAAAATAAACGGCTTTTCAATTTCAGATTTAGTTGATTTGCCGATTTCAGAATTGCGCGAACTCTTTGATAATCTGCAACTTAACAAACAAGATGAAAACATATCCAAAAGACTTTTGGTGGAAATACGCAGCCGACTTTCGTTTTTGGTTGATGTTGGCTTGGGCTACCTCACGCTCAACCGCCAATCGAACACGCTTTCGGGCGGCGAGAGCCAGCGGATTAATCTTGCCACATCGCTCGGCAGCGCGTTAGTCGGCTCACTCTACATTCTCGACGAGCCGTCAATCGGACTGCATAGCCGCGACACAGAGCAGCTTTTGGGCGTGCTCAAACAGTTGAAAGAACTCGGAAACACCGTTATAATAGTGGAACACGATAACGAAATAATCCATTCAGCCGACTACCTTATTGATATGGGACCAAAAGCGGGACGGCTCGGCGGTGAAGTAGTTTTTTGCGGAGTTCCTGCGCAAGCCTCTGAAAATGAGATAGATAAATCCATTACTTTGAAATATTATTTTGGCAAAGAAAAAATCGAAACGCCGATTTTAAGGCGAAAATTTAATAATTTTATTGAAGTAAAAAATGCGAATGCAAATAACCTCAAAAACTTGACTGTGAAATTTCCGCTCGGCGTAATTACTTGTGTTACAGGAGTTTCTGGTTCGGGAAAGTCGTCTTTGGTGCGCGATGTTTTGTTTGCCGAATTGCAAAAATATTTTAATTCAGGCAAAAACTCCACCAATAAACTTTCGGGCAGTTTGCACCTAATCGACAATGTAGAGTTTATAAATCAAAGCCCAATCGGCAAATCAACGCGCTCAAATTCAGCCACTTACATAAAGGCGTATGACGAAATCCGCAAACTTTTTTCCGATTGTCCGTTGTCGAAACAAATGAATTTTACGCCTGCCAATTTTTCGTTCAACCAAGACGGAGGGCGGTGCGATTTTTGTCAGGGTGAGGGCATTATTACCGTTCCAATGCAGTTTATGGCAGATGTAGAATTGGAGTGCGAGCATTGCAAAGGACAGCGTTTTAAGCAAGATATTCTTGATGTTCGTTTTCGCGGAAAAAATATTTTTGATGTATTGGAAATGACAGTAAATCAGGCGATTGAGTTTTTTGATAATGATAAAAATTCTACCGAAAAACGCATTGTAAAACGGCTCAAACCTCTGCAAGACGTGGGCATCGGCTATGTGAAACTTGGGCAAGCGTCAAGCACGCTGTCCGGCGGCGAAAGCCAGCGGGTAAAACTCGCCTCATTCCTTGCAAACGAGAGCATAAAGCCGATGGTTTTTATTTTCGATGAGCCGTCGACAGGGCTGCACACGCACGACATTTCTACACTTATGAATGCTCTTAATGCGCTGATAATCAGAGGACATACGATAATAATTATCGAACACAATCTTGATATTATAAAGTGTGCCGATTATGTGATTGACCTCGGTCCAGACGGCGGCAAAAACGGCGGTG
The DNA here is from genome assembly GCA_031270065.1 of Prevotellaceae bacterium. Taxonomy (GTDB): domain Bacteria; phylum Bacteroidota; class Bacteroidia; order Bacteroidales; family Paludibacteraceae; genus F0058. The sequence continues at coordinate 14,691 of JAISYF010000178.1, forward strand.
AAATAGTGGCGGCAGGCGCGCCAGAGCAAATCGCAAAAAACGAAAAATCAATTACAGGAAAATATTTGAAATTTTAGAGTTGGGTTCTAACTTCAATCTCAATTTCACAATGCGCTTTTCGGCTGTTGTGTCAATAATCTGCACATTTTACAGCAACGGCAGAAGTTTTTTATTTTTTGTAATGCAACTTTAAGTAGAAAAAAAAATTTTGCGCTTTTTTATTTTCAAAAAAAATATTAATTTTGCAGGAAAATTTATAAAATAAAAAAATATGTTTTCAGGAATAATAGAAACGGCAGCGGTTGTTACAGGGTTAAAACGCGAGCAGGACAACTTGCATATTACGTTAAAATGCTCATTTACAGACGAATTGAAAATTGACCAAAGTGTGTCGCACAACGGCGTTTGCCTCACTGTGGTTGATATAAACGGAGGCGAATATACCGTTACCGCAATTCGTGAAACGCTCGAAAGGACAAATCTCGGCTTGCTAACGGTAGGCAGCCGCGTGAATCTTGAACGCTCAATGCTTATGAACGGCAGGCTCGACGGGCATATTGTGCAGGGACACGTTGATACTGTGGCGGTGTGCAAAAAAGTAACTTCGGCAGACGGCAGTTTTTATTATTTATTTGAGTATCAAGTAGATAAGGAGTTGCAAAAGCGCGGTTATTTTACCGTAGATAAAGGCTCGGTAACGGTGAATGGCGTGAGTTTGACCGTCTGCAATCCGACCGAAAACGTTTTTGAAGTGGCGATAATTCCTTACACTTTTGAAAATACCAATTTCAAAGAAATTCAGGTCGGCACTGTGGTGAATTTGGAGTTTGATATTTTTGGAAAATATATTGCAAGATTAAACTCATTATGAACATTGAACAACTGCGCGAAGAGTGCCTGAAAATAAAAGGTGCAGAGGAGTGTTTTCCGTTTGACGAGGACACGATAGTTTTTAAGGTTATGGGCAAAATGTTCGCTTTTTTCAGTTTAACGCCCAAAGACGGCGAGTTTTTCGTCTGCCTCAAATGCGCACCAGAACGCTCTGTCGAACTGCGCGACAGGTATCATGGCGTTACAAAGGGCTATTACTGCGGGAATAATCTGCTGTGGAACTCTGTCTATATTGAACGCGACCTGCCCGATAATTTGATACGAGAATTAATTCAACACTCTGCTAATGAGGTGGTTAAAAAATTGCCTAAAACAAAACAGAGAGAATATTTTGAGAATTAAAAATTGGAATAGCACTTGTAATTTCAGATTTGCCCCGCAATCTTATTGATAAATTTTAATTTTGTAGATAAAAAAAGATTTTTTATCTACAATTTTTTTCTAAAAAAATTGTATCTTTGCGAGTTTAATTTTCAAATTATTATTTTATGAAAAAATTTTTAATAATTATTTTGTTTTTATGCAGTTTTTTAACAGGATTTGCTCAAACAAATCAAAAATTTTTGAACTATATTGCTAAATATAAGGAGTTTGCAATATTGCAGCAGTCGCTTTATGGCGTTCCTGCGAGCATAACAATGGCGCAGGCTCTTGTAGAATCGCAGGCGGGCGAAAGCCGTTTGGCTGTAAAAGGCAACAACCATTTCGGCATAAAATGCGGTTCAAATTGGTCGGGCAAAACTATCACAAAAGACGATGACAACGTTGCCGATTGTTTCCGAAAGTACCCCAAAATTGAGGATTCTTATACCGACCATTCGGTTTTTTTGAAACGAACACGTTACGAATTTTTGTTTGATTACGATGTGCAGGATTATAAATCGTGGGCTGTCGGATTGAAAAAAGCAGGTTACGCAACAGACAAAAGTTATGATGCAAAACTGATAAAAATTATTGAGGATTATAACTTAAATTCGTTGGTTTATGCCGATGCAACCGCAGATTTATCGGCTAAAAATGTGGATTTTGCCCAAAAATACAACGGCAGAAATACCAAAACCGAAGTACAAAAATTGCTTAGCGAGGAGCGGAACAACTTTCAGAATTGTTACAAACTCAAAAAAGACGCTACAATGGAGGAAGTTGCAGCTGCTTTGCGCAAAAATTTTCAAAAAATGCTCTATTACAACGATTTGTTTGAGGATAGAACTCTGCCTGCCGGCACATATATTTATACAGGCAAAAAATATGACCGCGCAACCTCAAATAGCCGCAGACACGTTGTACAAGAAGGCGAATCAATGCACTTAATCGCACAACTCTACGGAATTACGCTAAAATCGCTTTACAAAATCAACGGCATAACCTACGGCGCAAGAGCGGTCGAAGGACAAACATTAAATTTACATTAAAAATAGGAAAGACGGATTGAAAGGAGTTAAAGGAGTTCGGTAGAAAGTAGGGGAAACCCAAATTTTCAAATTTCAATTTTATATTATTGTGGTTAAAAATAAATTTAAAATATGAAAAAAATCGTTTTTATATCATTTCTTTTTGCTGCATTGACGGCAAATGCGCTGACTTTGTCGGATTCTTGCCGAATGAGTTTACTGACGTGCAGTCCAAGCAGTGAAATTTACGCCCGCTTTGGACACACCGCAATCCGCATTTGCGACCCAGCAAACGACATCGACTACGCCTACAATTACGGCATTTTCGATTTTGATACGGATTGGTTTATACCGCGTTTTATTCACGGCGCAACCGATTATCAACTCGGAGTAACGGAAATGGATTATTTTTTGCGCAGTTACGCAGCAAGAAAATCGTCTGTTTTTGAGCAAGTTTTGAATTTGAACCAGAGTGAAAAACAGGCTCTTTTTGATGCTTTGGAAATAAATTATTTGCCCCAAAACCGCGTTTATCGTTACAATTTTGTTTATGACAACTGCGCCACACGACCTTTTGTAATGATTACAAAAGTGCTTGAAAATCAGCCGATTATCTCATATTCGCACCCCACAACTTCTTATAGAGGAATTATCAACGAATTTGTGGGGCTAAATAATTGGCAGCGTTTCGGCATCGACATTCTTATCGGACGCGAAGCAGATTTGCCGATACATACAGCCGCTTTGATTGCCTTTCCAAAATACACGAGCGTGATTATGGGCAGCATAACGCTCGAAAACGACATCGTTTCCGAACCGCTTGCCTCTGAAAGTCAGGCACTTTGCTATTTTCCGCCGATTTTGCCGAGCGAAAAATCTATTTTCAGCCCAATAATAATTTGTTGCCTTATAATCCTGTTTATCACGTTTTTAAGTTATTGGGCTTGGAAAAACCAAAGAGAGTTGATTTTGCTTGATTTTCTATTGTTTTTCATGTCTGGTGCACTCGGTTGCGTGATTTTTTATTTGATGTTTATTTCCTCGCACCCGCTTGTGCATCAAAATTATAACTTGCTGTGGCTCAATCCGTTAAACTTAATTTTCGCGTTTCTAATCTTGAAAGAAAGTTGGCGCAACCCACTAAAATACTATGCAATTCTCAATGCTTTTGCTGCGCTGATTGCAATCATTATTTTTGCAACTCGCTATCAAATTATGCACCCTGCATTTTTACCGCTTATCGCAATAATGTTGATGCGCTCAGCGTTGTTTTTTCAAAGGAAATAAATTAAGGTTATTATCAATATATTTAAAAACTTTTTTCTAAATGCTCAACGCGGAAAAAGCACGATAGGCTGGTTTTACGGTTTCAAATTGCACCTGATTGTCAATGATTTATATGTTAAAAAATATTTTCGACATTGAGCATTCGCGGCATCGGTTAATTCACAATTTTATTTTAAACCTGATTTCTGCGCTTGGTGTCTACTGTTTTTTTTGACAAAAAACCTGCAATTAAAGTTGATTTTGTCCCACAAAACGGACAATTATCTATTTTCTAATACCGTAAAATTATCCAAAACTCAGGTTATAAAATTCTTATATCGAACTCACGTTTATTAGATTTTTTTTGGGGGGCGAAAAATAATTCATAATTTATAATTTATAATTTACAATTAATTTGTACCTTTGCGCTTTCAAAAATATAAAGGTAAAAAATGTTAGGAAATTTGATAAACAATGACGGCGAACTGCATGAGGAGTGCGGGGTATTTGGAATATTCGGCGTAGAAGATGCTGCAAATCTGGCTTATTACGGCTTGCACGCTTTGCAGCACCGAGGGCAAGAGGGCTGCGGAATAGTGGCGGCTGGCGGCGGCGAATTTTCTACATACAAAGGCGAAGGGCTTGTAACCGAAATTTTTAACGAGAAAACCCTAAATTTGCTTGAAGGAAACGCCGCGATTGGACACGTCAGATATTCCACTGCGGGCGGCGGCGGCATCAAGAACGTTCAGCCGTTTGTTTTTCGCCACCACACAGGCACTTTTGCCCTTGCACACAACGGAAATCTTGTAAATTCACAGGAACTTTCAAAATATTTAGAGGACAGAGGCAGTTTGTTTCAATCAACTTCCGACAGTGAAATTCTTGCTCATTTAATTAAAAAAGAGAGCGACAAAGCGGCGCGTTTGTACAATATAATTGATGCGCTGAATATGATTGAAGGCGCGTTTGCATTTTTGATTTTGACAGAGGACTCGCTTTTTGCCTGCCGAGATAAATACGGCTTGCGCCCTTTGTCAATCGGCAAACTCAACGGCGGTTGGGTGGTGAGCAGCGAAACCTGCGCATTGGATACTGTCGGTGCTAAATTTCTCAGAGATGTAAATCCGGGTGAAATAGTTGCTTTCTCAAAAAACGGCATTACTTCTGCCGATTATTCGCAGTTTAAGCACAATTATCTTTGCGCAATGGAATATATCTATTTTTCGCGCCCTGACAGCGATTTGGAGGCTTGCAACGTGCATACTTTCCGCAAAAATAGCGGTAAATTGCTCTACGAAGAAGCCCCGATTGATGCCGATGTTGTTGTGGGCGTTCCTGATTCATCGCTTTCTGCAGCGGTCGGTTATGCAGAGGCGAGCGGAATTCCTTACGAACTTGGTTTGGTAAAAAATAAATATGTGGGTAGAACTTTTATTCAGCCCTCGCAAAATATGCGGGAAAAAGGCGTACGTATGAAACTTTCCGCTGTGCGCTCAATCGTGGCGGGAAAAAGGGTTGTGTTGATAGACGACTCACTTGTGAGAGGCACAACTTCGAGGCGGATTGTGGCGTTGTTGCGCGAGGTGGGCGCAAAAAAAATCCACGTCAGAATTGCAAGCCCGCAAATTACGCATCCCTGTTTTTACGGAGTAGATACAAGCACTTTTGATGAACTTATGAGCGCACATAAAAACATCGAACAGGTGCGCGAGGCAATCGGCGCGGATACTTTGGCATTCCTTTCCGAAAGCGCACTCTACAAAGCGGGCAACAGAAAAGAACTTTGCTTGTCGTGTTTCAACGGCAATTACCCGACATCGCTTTACCAAAGCATTTCGGAAGCAAATAAAGATGGAAAATTTTAGAATAATAAATAAAAATATGTTAATTCTGAAAATTCTGTAATAAAAAAAATAAACACATAATAATTAATTATAAAACCACAAACTTTATACGAATTGAAAATTGAAAATGAAAAATATGGGAAACCCCAATTTTAAAGTTTTAAACTTTCAACTTTATATTAGTAGTTAATGGTTAAAAATAAATTTAAACAGATGAAAAAACTTTTTTTAATCATATTTTTGGCAATAATTTCGGTTTCGGCAATTTTTGCGCAAGAGAAAAAAACGGAAACACACTTTGATATTTTCAAAGCGGGCGACTTGTATAATGCCGTTTGGCGTGAATTGGACATAAATTATGTTGATTCTCTCAATTACGAAAAACTCAATAATACCGCGATTGTAAGAATGCTGCAAACGCTTGACCCTTACACTAATTTTATTCCAGAATCGGAGGAGGCGGAACTCAAACAAATGACTTCGGGCGTGTATGGCGGAATTGGCGCGTTTGTTCAAAAGCACGGCGAAAATGTGATGATTTCCGAGCCGCGTTTTGGTATGCCTGCGCAAAAAAACGGATTGCAGGCAGGCGATGAAATTATCGAAATAAACGGTGAGAAAGTTACAGGAAAAGCCGTATCTTACGTCAGCGAAAAACTAAAAGGCATTCCAGGAACGGAAATCCGTCTGAAAATCAGTCGTTACGGCGACAAAAAATTGCTCGAAAAAAAGTTTTTACGTGAGGTAATTCAGATAAATTCTATCGAATATTACGGCGTTTTGGCAGACAGCGTGGGTTATGTGCAGTTGAACGATTTTACCGACAAATCGTTTATTGATTTTAAGGCTGCGGTAACAGATTTGTCTGAAAATCAGCATATTAAACAGTTAATAATTGACCTGCGCGACAATGGCGGCGGACTTGTGCAAGAGGCGGTAAATATCGCATCGCTTTTTGTGCCGCGCAACACCTCTGTTGTTACAATGAGCGGCAAAAATCAGTCGAACCCCAAAGCCTACACAACGCCTTTCACGCCGCAGTTCCCCGATTTGCCGATTGTGTTTTTGATTAACGAAAATACGGCATCGGCGGCGGAAATTCTTGCGGGCGCGTTTCAGGATTTAGACCGAGCAGTTGTAGTCGGAGAGCGGTCTTTTGGCAAAGGTTTGGTGCAGAGTATCAGGCGGTTGCCCTATAATTCCTACCTGAAAGTTACCATTGCAAAATATTATTTGCCATCTGGCAGGTGCATTCAGGCAATAGATTATGCAAGCGAAGAACGTGCAAAAACCGCACCAGACAGCCTTACAACCGAATTTAAAACCGCAAAGGGTAGGGTAGTGCGCGACAAAAGTGGCATCACGCCTGACGTCTTTGTTGAAGAAAAACAGGGAAATTATATTTCATATTATCTTTATGTAAAAAATATTATTTTCGATTTTGTAACAAAATATTGTAAAAATCACGAAAAAATTGACAATGCAGAGAATTTTTCAATTACAGACGGCGATTATGCAGATTTTATTAATTTTGTAAAAGAAAATAAATTTTCATACAAACTCGAAAGTGAAAAAAATCTGCAACAACTTATAAAAATTGTGGAAATTGAGGGTTACAGTGAGCGCACAAAAGACCTTTTTGCACAACTCACCGAAATCTTAAAGCCCGATTTAGACAAGGATTTAAATGATTTTCGCAATGATATTCAGGCTTATATTGAAGGCGAAATTGTAAAACGCTATTATTTTCAAAAAGGCGCAGTTCAATATCACTTGCGAAAAGACGATTGGGTAAAAAAAGGAGTAGAAATTTTGCAAAATAATGAAAATTATTTGAAAATTTTAAACTAAACACATTATTTATTATCTAAATAAAAATACAAACTTGCTAAATTTATTAACTAAAAAAAATTATGAGAAAATTATCATTGATAATAATCTGCGCAGTTTTTGCAACGGTTATTTTTGCGCAGGACAACACTCAACAACCTGAAAATTACGGCAAAGTAACGTTTTTAACATTTGAAAGTTTTAAGCAAAAAATTGTTCCGTTGAAAGAGGGACAAAACGAATGGAATTACATCGGCGACAAGCCCTGCGTGATAGATTTTTACGCCTCCTGGTGCGGACCGTGCCGTATGCTTTCGCCGCATTTGGAAAAGGCTGCAAAGGAATTTGCAGGCGAAATCTACGTCTATAAGATTGATACTCAACAAGAAAGACAACTTGCGCAGATTTTCAACGTAACCAGCATTCCGATGTTGCTCTTTTGTCCGATTGGCAAGCAACCCCTTATGCAACGTGGCTACCGAGATTTTGAAACGTTGAAAACAGAGATAAATCAACATTTGCTGGGGAAATGAAAATAATTTGTCTGAATTGTGATTTTTGTTATTAAATGATATAATATAAAATATTGCTGTCCGCTAAACATTTTTTTTGAGTAAAAAATGTTTAGCGGACAGCAAAAATTCTAAAAAGAATAAAGACAGAATTTTTAAAAAATCTTGCACAAGTCTTTGTTCTTTTAGCGTAGCGGTCTTTGTTCTTTGTTCTAAAAATGTTTAGATGACAGTAATAAAAAAGTATGATTTACAAAATCGCTACAAAGATTAATGAAAAAATAAATACGAAATGCAATATATATTTTCCTCAACGCAAAAAAATAGGGGCGAACTTGTGTGTCCGCCTCTACGTTTTAAAAAAAAATCACATTATTGATTTATTTTGCCGCTTTTGCCTGCTTTACAATCGCTTGGAATGCTTCGTGATTGTGTAAGGCAAGGTCTGCAAGCACTTTGCGGTTGATTTCGATGTCTGCTTTGTGCAGTGCGCCCATAAGTTGAGAGTATGATAAACCATCAAGCCTTGCAGCTGCGTTAATACGCTGAATCCACAATGCGCGGAAATTGCGTTTTTTAGTTTTTCTGTCGCGGTATGCGTATTGCAATCCTTTTTCCCAAGTGTTTTTGGCGATTGTCCAAACATTTTTTCTTGCGCCAAAATAACCTCTGGTTAATTTTAAAATTCTTTTTCTTTTTGCTCTTGAAGCAACGTGATTTACTGAACGTGGCATAAGTTTTTTTTAATTTTTTTTTTTGAAAGTCAGCGTTCTTTTACAGAAACTTTTTGCTGAACATTCGGTTAATAATTTTCTTGATTAACACTGATTTAACGGAGACCCAAAAGGGCTTTTACGTTGTTTTCATCTACACTTGCAATTAAGCCTGTGTGAGTAAGGTTACGTTTTTGTTTCAACGTTTTCTTTGTCAAAATATGACTTTTGAAAGCGTGTTTCCGTTTGATTTTACCTGTTCCGGTAAGGGCGAACCTCTTTTTAGCACCGGAATTAGTTTTGATTTTTGGCATCTGTTTTTTATTTTTAAATTATAAATTATATAAATTATTAATTATAAATCGCTTTTTTTTAGAAAAACAGTTGAATTTCTAATCTTTAAACTTTTTATTTTAAACTTTCAACTATTTTTTTGGTTTCGGCGAAAGATTTACAATCATTCGCTTGCCTTCAAGTTTCGGCATATTGTCGGGCTTTGCAATTTCTGCTAAATCGTCTGCAAAACGTTTCAAAAGTTCTATGCCCTGCTCTTTGAACATAATTGAACGCCCTCTAAAAAAGACAGACGCTTTCACTTTGTTGCCCTCATTAATAAAATTTTGGGCGTGTTTTAGTTTGAAATTATAGTCATGGTCGTCTGTTTGAGGACCAAAACGAATTTCTTTCAATTCCACTTTTACCGAATTGGCTTTCAATTCTTTTTCCCGCTTTTTTTGCTGGTAAAGAAATTTCTGATAATCAACAATTCTGCAAACTGGCGGCTCTGCATTTGGCGAAATTTCAACCAAATCAAGCGACAAATCATCGGCAAGAGAAAGGGCGTGTTCAATCGTATAAATGCCCTGTTCTATATTCTCGCCCACCAACCGAACTTGGCGAACACCGCGTATTTTTTCGTTTATTCGGTGTTTTTCCTCGCGGCGTCTTCCTGAGGTAAAATTGTATGCTATATTAAAATCCTCCTAAAATAAAGGGTTAAACAAAAAATATATATATATAGTTTTATCAAAAATCGTTCTTGAAAATTCGGGCTGCAAAGGTAATAATTATTTTTTTATCAACAAAATATTTTTTAAAAAAAATTGCAATTTTCTTTTCTTTTTTTTTTTTTTCGATAAATATCTGGATAATTTTTAATTTAAAATTGACAACGCTTTTTCGATTCTTTCAAATGCCTCAATAAGCAAATTTTCTGAGGTTGCGTAGGAAAAACGAATGCAGTTTTTTTCACCGAAAGCATCGCCGCCAACAGAGGCAACGTGCGCATTATCAAGCAGATACATCGCTAAATCGCTGCCGTTGAGAATCACTTTACCTTCGGGAGTTTTTTTACCGAAATAACTTTTACAAACAGGAAAAATATAGAATGCGCCATCGGGAATTGCGGTGTCGAAACCGCTGATTTTTTTCGCTAACGACAGCACCAAATCGCGCCGTTTTTCAAAAGCGGAACGCATTTTTTCCACACAGGCATCGCCGCCAAGATACGCAGCCTCAGCCGCTTTTTGCGCGATAGACGAGGGTGCAGACGTAAATTGCCCTTGCAGTTTTGCAACACCTTTCGCCAGCCAAAGCGGTGCAGCAAGCCAGCCAATACGCCAGCCTGTCATTGCGTAACCCTTTGATACTCCGTTAATTATCACAATTCTATCTTTCAAAAAATCCAATTCAGCCAAAGACGAAACTTTGCCTGTATAAGAAATATATTCGTAAATTTCGTCTGAAATAATAAAAATTTCGGGGTAATCTTTCAGCACTTCCGCAATCTCTCGCAACTCCTCTTTTGAGTAGATGCTGCCAGTTGGATTTGACGGCGAACAGAGCATAAAAATTTTCGTTTTAGGGGTAACCGCAGCGCGAAACTGTTCGGCAGTGATTTTAAAATTATTCTCTCTATCTGCCTGAATTACAACGCTTTGTCCCCCTGCAATTTTCACCATTTCGATATAACTAACCCAATACGGCGCAGGAATTATCACCTCTTCGCCGTCATTGAGCAGACACATCAAAACTTCGCAAATAGCCTGTTTCGCGCCGTTGGTACAGACGATTTGTTCGGGAGAATAGTTTAAACTGTTCCAATTTTTGAGTTTTTGGCAAATTGCTTTCCGCAAAGAAAGGTAACCGCCAACGGGAGTGTAGAATGAAAAATTATTGCTAATAGCCTCATTAGCAGCCTGTTTTATATGGTCGGGCGTAAAAAAATCTGGTTCGCCAACGCTGAGGTTAATCACATCTATGCCTGCATTTTTGAGTTCCGCACTACGTTGCGACATCGCCAAAGTTTCCGATTCTGCAAGGTTTTGAATCCGTTTTGAAAGTCCCATTGTTTTTTTATTATTAAGTAGTAGTTTGAAATCGGCGCAAAGATACAAATTTTTTTTCAAAGATTTAAATGAATGCCCGCATATTTGTCTAAAAATTATTGCCTTTTAAGGAAAACCGTTGTCAAATTCTACTGTTCAGCCATAATGAGAATAATTTTGGCAAAAAATAAATGCAACCTTTTATTTGTGTCTATTTTTTTTTCTTTAATAAATTTGCGTAATTTTGTTGTTTGAATTTATTTAAATGTTAAAATAAGTTAAAGTTTTAATATCTGTGCAACGTTTTTAACCCTTTGCGCATCTTATGAAAAAAAGAGTTGATGAAATAATGTCTGAAATCGAATTGATTGTCGCTTGTAAAAAAAATGAAATGTGGGCAAGGAAAATATTGTACGAGCGTTACGCGCCGACAATGTTGAGTGTCTGCACACGATATTGTGGCGACAAAGAAACGGCAAAAGACATTTTACAGGAAGGATTTTTTAAAATTTTTACAAAAATTTCAGAATTTAGAGAAGACGGCAGTTTTGAAGGGTGGATTAGGAAAATTTTTGTTACAACGGCACTTGAAAATTTGCGGAAAAATCGGTTTGTTCCGCTCGAAACAGAACACAAAAACACAGTAGAGAACGATGATTTGAGCGTTTTTGACAAACTTTCGGCAGACGATTTGCACAAAATTATTTCCGAACTGCCAGATGGTTTTAGAATGGTTTTCAATCTTTACGCTGTTGAAGGTTATTCTCACAAAGAAATTGGTGAAATGCTTGGCATTAAGGAAGTTACCTCGCGCAGTCAGTATCAAAGAGCGCGGGAAATGTTGAAAAAATGGTTAATGGTTAATGATTAATTGGCTGAAAGACAGGATTTTAATAACCGCATACAAGCGATAGCACAGTTTGCATACAAAAAATAAAATACAAAAACTGCCTGAAAGGCAGGACAAAACATAGAAAATGAGTAATAATTTCAACATATTATCAAAAAAATTACAAAACCACTCTCTTCCCATCGACAACTCGTTTTGGGCGGAAATGGAAACGCGGTTATTGCAGGAAAAACGGCGAAAAATTATTCCGTTCTGGTGGGCTGTGAGCGGAATTGCAGCATCTGTGGCGGCGTTGATTTTTCTGTCGATTTCGTTTGAAAATAATTTGCAAAATATTGATTATCAAGCAAATATGCACGAAGACACGAAAGCGCAAATAGACGAAAATATGATGTCCTCTGTCTTTGCGAGCGAAACGAAACGAAAACCCGCAATCCCTGAAAAAATAAGTTCCTGCAACTTGGAAGAAAAAAATGAAAATTATAATGAAAGCAACATTTTTGTAAAAGATACAGCGCAAATTGCCGAAATTAAAACCATTCCGCAAAAAACAGAAAAAAAACAGCAATATTTGCCAGAAACTTTGCCTGACAATCGCGGCGAAACAAAATTTTCTCCCAAAAAACAAAAAAATAATCAAAAACTTATTGCGATGGCGCATATCGGAGGCGATTTTTTGAGCGGAAAAAGCAACGGCAATACCGACGACAACGTTGCGCCGCCAAGTGCAAGCAACGGGGCAGATTTTGACGATAATTATGCTGGTTTGACCAACGAAAGAGCCGAAAAATCGCTCGAAGAACTTTTGCAGGAATACCCTGAAATTTCCTATCTGCCGCCAATTTCTGCGGGTGTGAGCATACGCAAAAATTTTACCGACAGAGTTGCGCTCGAAACAGGACTGTTTTACACATATTTGCAAACAAATCTTCATTTCGGCAACGATTGGATACAGCAAAATGCAAAATTGAAAATGCATTATCTCGGTATTCCTGTCAATTTTATTGTAAATATAATAAATCACCCAAAATGGAATCTTTATTTTTCGGTTGGAGTAGCAATAGAAAAGGGTTTGTGGCTTGATTATCAGAAAGTTACGACCTACACATATTATCCTGACGACTATTTTGAAAAACAACATTTGGAGGAGAGCATTAAGCGGGTGCAACTTTCGGCAAACGCGGCGGTAGGCATTTCAGCGCGGATTTACAAGGGTTTCGGCATATATTTTGAACAGCGTTTTGGTTATTATTTCAAAAATCAACAGCCGTTGAACATTCGCACCGCAAGCCCGTTTAATATTGGACTGAACGCAGGAATAAGATACGAATTTTAATTGAAAATTGAAAATTGAAAATTATGAATTTACTAACTAAATAAATATCAAACTATTATGAAAAAAACAAACTTTTTTTTAGCAATTTTTGCAGGAATAATGTTAACTTCCTGTAAAAGCACTTACACCGAAACCGTTACATACAAAATCAACGAGCCTGTGTTTATGGGCAGAAACGATTTTCAAAACACTGCGCGGGTTAGCCAAAGTGCGCAACCGATTGAAAATCACGGAAAAATCTGTTTTTTCAACGGATTTATCTATATGGCGGAAACGGGCAAGGGTATTCACATTATTGACAATACCGACCCCGCAAATCCGCAAATAGTTGGCTTTATAGAACTGCTCGGCAATGCCGATATGTCAATCCGCGACAGAGTTTTGTACGCCGATTCCTTCACCGATTTGGTGTGGTTTGACCTTTCAAATTCTGCTGTTCCTGAACCACTTGGACGGCTCGCAAACGCTTTCTACGAAGTGTTGCCGCCTCTGGAAAACGAGTACGGTTACGATTATGGACAGGTGTATAACAACCGCCAATCCAACGACAGCGTTATTGTCGGTTGGACGCTTGTGGAGCGCACCGAAGACGTTGAACATTATTATCGCGGCGGATGGTGGAATGGTGCTTATGATGATGCTGCACTTGCGGGCGCAGAAAACAGCGGCGGTGCAAAAACAGGCATAAACGGCTCAATGTCAAGGTTTTCGCTCTACGACAATTATCTTTACAGCGTTATCAACAATCAAATGTCGATAATTGATTTGAGAGGCGAACCGTGTATCGCGGTCAGCAATTTCTACATCGGCTACAATGTAGAAACACTTTTTAATTACGAGGACAAAATGTTTATGGGAACGCCTACGGGAATGTTGATTTACTCGGTGGAAAATCCGCTTGAACCGAAATATTGTTCGGCGGTGCAGCACGTTTTTGGTTGCGACCCTGTGGTAGTGGAAAACGACAGGGCGTATGTTACTGTGCATAGCGGAAACAATTGCGGACAGGATTTCAACGAACTGATAATTATTAATGTGGCGGACGTTTATCGCCCTCAACAAATTGTTTCCTACACAATGACGCGCCCAATGGGTTTGGGCATCGACAACGGCACGCTCTTTGTTTGCGATGACGGACTAAAAATTTTCAACACCGAAAATCCACAAACCATTATGGCAAACGAACTCGCGCATTATAGCGGAATGAGCGGTTATGACGTAATTGCATTTAACAACCTGCTAATGATGATTGCCGAAGACGGTATTTATCAATACGACTATTCTGATTTGAATAATATTGTGCCGTTGAGCGTAATAAACTGGTAGGAAAAATTATAATTATTAATTTGAAGATTTGAAAATTTGAAAATGCAAAAATACAATTTGAAAATTTGAGGATTTGAATATTTGAAAATTCAATTTGAGGATTTGAAAAATTTGGGGATTTTTAATTTCAAATTTTCAAATCCTCAAATTGAATTATATGGTCGCTTTGCGGATTATCATTTATATTTTTTGCATGTATTAAAAACAGTTAATTTATTGTTAATCAATATTTTGACTGTTTTTTTATTCAGATTTTCATTATATTATTTTTATTTTTTTATTTTATATCAATGAAACTTTGTACCTTTGCATTACCTGAAATCTTACACATAATAATATAATAAAAAAATAGATGAAAATAAAATTTTTAACATTAATTTTTGCTTTGGGCTGTTTATTTGCAAACGCCCGAGTACAGACGCGGCACGCTGCGTTTTTGAAATCGCCTGACGGAAATTTTGAAATGCGTTTTGCAATTCTTGACGGCGGAAAACCCTCTTATCAACTTTTTTTCAAAGAAAAAGAGGTGATAAAACCATCAACGCTCGGCTTGCTGCTTTATGAGGCGAGTGAGAAAAAAGATTTTGCACAAGGCGTTGAAAGTCGGGCGAGTACAAACAATTCGCTTTTTGACGGATTTAAAATTGCCAAAACCGAAACGGCAACATTCGACCAAACTTGGAAGACCGTTTGGGGCGAAGAAAGCGAAATTCGCAACCACTACAACGAACTTGCGGTTGCGCTTTTGCAGGAAAATACCGAAAGAGAAATGATTGTCCGTTTTCGCCTTTTTGACGATGGGCTGGGCTTTCGTTACGAATTTCCGCAGCAAAAAAATCTTATCTATTTTGTTGTGCAAGAGGAACTTACGCAGTTTGCAATGACAGCAGACCACACTGCTTGGTGGATTGCGGGCGACTACGATACGCAGGAATATGACTACACAAAATCGCGTTTATCGGAAATTCGCGCTTTGCAGGAGAACTCTGTTACAGGCAATCTGTCGCAGACCTCGTTTTCGCTCACAGGAGTTCAAACATCGCTGCAAATTCGCACCGAAGACGGCATTTATATCAATCTGCACGAGGCGGCATTGATTGATTATTCTTGTATGCACCTCAATCTTGACGACAAAAATCTTGTGTTTCAATCGTGGCTCACGCCCGATGCTGACGGCACAAAAGGACATTTGCAAGCACCCTGCACATCGCCATGGCGCACAATAATTGTTGCAGACGATGCGCGTAAAATACTTGCCTCGCGTATCACTCTCAACCTCAACGAGCCGTGCAAAATTGAGGACACAAGTTGGATTCACACCACAAAATATGTCGGCGTTTGGTGGGAAATGATTACAGGAAAAAGCCAGTGGAGTTACACTTGGGATTTGCCGAGCGTGAAATTTGGCGTTACCGATTATTCAAAAGTAAAACCGCATAATCATCACAGCGCAACTACCGAAAACACAAAGCGTTACATCGATTTTGCCGCCGCGCATCACTTCGATGCAGTGCTTATTGAGGGATGGAATATTGGTTGGGAGGATTGGTTTGGCAACTCCAAAGACGAGGTTTTTGACTTCGTAACACCCTATCCCGATTTCGATTTGCCATATTTGCGCGATTATGCAAAATCGAAAGGCGTAAAACTGATTATGCATCACGAAACTTCTTCATCTATAAGAAATTACGAGCGCAGAATGGAGGAGGCGTATCAATTTATGGTTGATAACGGCTACGATGCTGTGAAAAGCGGTTATGTTGGAAATATTCTGCCGCGCGGCGAACACCATTATTCGCAATGGATTAACAATCACTATCTTTATGCGGTAAAAAAGGCGGCAGACTACAAAATTATGGTCAATGCACACGAGGCGGTGCGCCCGACAGGCATTTGCCGCACCTACCCGAATATGATTGGAAATGAGAGTGCGCGAGGAGGCGAATATTACGCTATGGGCGGCTCAAAACCCAATCATACAACGGTGTTGCCATTCACGCGGCTAATTGGTGGTCCAATGGATTTTACTCCCGGAATTTTTGAAAGTGATATTTCAAAAAACAATCCGAACAATCACAACCACGTTAATGCTACCATTGCCAACCAGTTGTCGCTTTATGTAACAATGAGTTCGCCGTTGCAAATGGCTGCTGATTTTCCGGAAAATTATGAAAGATTTTTGGATGCTTTCAAATTTATCGAAGATGTGGCTTTGGATTGGGAAAAATCGGTTTATTTGGAGGCGGAGCCAGGCGAATATGTTACCGTTGCCAGAAAAGAAAAAATCTCTGAAAACGATAAGGCGCGCTGGTTTGTGGGCTGTACCGCTGGCAAAAAATTTGTTTCCAGCATTAAACTCGACTTTTTGGACAGCGGCAAAACCTGCACCGCCACCATTTATGCCGATGGCAAAGATGCCGACTACAAAACAAACACTCAGTCGTACAGGATTTATACTCAAAAAGTTACCTCACAAACAACACTAAAAATTCCTGTTGTAGAAGGCGGAGGGTATGCGATAAAGATAGAATAATATTAAAAAAAACGTATTTTTTGCTTTTAATTCTTAATTTATAATTTTTAATTTACAATTATTTTGTACTTTTGCAGTTAGTTTTTTTAATAACAAAATAATACAAAAAATGAAATTACTTGAAGGAAAAGTTGCGTTGATAACAGGCGCAGCAAGAGGCATCGGCAAAGCGATTGCCCTGAAATTTGCGCAGGAAGGCGCAGAAATTGCCTTTACGGATTTATTCCGCAACGAGGCGATGGAGATGACAGAGAAAGAAATTGCCGCACTTGGCGTGAAAGTAAAGGGTTACGCCTCAAATGCGGCAGATTACGCTGATACTCAACGAGTTGTAGAGGAAATTTTGGCGGATTTCGGACACATTGACGTGCTTGTAAATAATGCAGGAATTACCAAAGATACGCAACTCAAACGTATGACAGAGGAGCAATGGGACAGTGTTATTGCGGTAAATCTCAAATCGGTTTTCAATTTCACAAAGGCAATACAGCCTGTTATGTGGAAACAAAACGGCGGTAGCGTAATAAATATGAGTTCGGTAGTAGGCGTGAGCGGCAACGCTTCGCAGTGCAATTATTCGGCATCAAAAGCGGGAATTATCGGTTTCACAAAGTCGGCAGCGAAAGAGATGGGCGTGCGCAATATTCGCCACAATGCCATCGCACCCGGCTTCATCATTACCGAAATGACCAACCAACTGCCTGAGGAAGTGAAAAAAGCGTGGGCGGAAACAATCCCGATGCGTAGAGGCGGCACGCCAAAAGACGTTGCGAATACGGCAACGTTCCTTGCGTCAGACTTGTCGTCTTACATTACGGGACAGGTTATTCACTGCTGCGGTGGAATGAACTGCTGAATAAAGTGTAAATATTAAAGTCTATTTTTGTTGATATGTTTTTTGTTTTTTACAAAAAATTGTTTTGCAATTTGCTTAATTTTGCAGAAAAAATTTATACATCAACAACATTAATATTTATTGAACTATGAATATTGTTACAGACAACAATTTTGAGGAAATTTTGGCATCGAATGACGTTTGCGTGATTGATTTTAGTGCAACTTGGTGCGTTCCCTGCAAAAAACTTGCGCCAGACTTTGAAGAACTGGCAGGAAAATACGAGGGAAAAGCGTTTATCGGCAAAGTCAATATTGAGGACAGTCCCGAAGTAACCGAAAAATGTGAAATTTACAGCGTTCCAACTGTTATATTTTTCAAAAATGGCGTTGTGCAAACAGACAGAATTGTCGGCGCGCACAGCAAATCGGAATACGAAAACAGAATTTTGGAACTTATTTAATCTTTCTAAACCCCTTTCTTACAGGATAGGAACTTAAAGAATTTCTAAAACTTTCTCTATTGAGGAAACTTTTCTACCGTTGATAATGTATTGATTATCAGCGGTTTCTATTTTTATTTCAGCATTTTTGTCTTCAATAATTCCGCAACGGACAAAAGCGCGTTTGAGCCATTTTGCTCGCTCATTTTCGCCTGTAACGGCAATTTTCAGATTGCCCGTAGGTTGAAAAATTCTGTAATGACCGTCTTCTGTATCAAAGTTAAAGTGCTGATTTTCAAATGATTGTTGAAAAATGCCCGAAAGCAGCAAATCCTCAGGAATACCTGTTGTAGTGCCGTTTTCGTTCATTAACCAAATAAAATCCGCCATTTTCAGAGCCAAATCCAACTCGTGCGTTGAAAGAATGAAAGTTTTTTTTGTTTTAACCGAAAGTCTGCGCAGCAACATCATAATTTCGATGCGGTTTGCTAAATCAAGGTGCGAAGTCGGTTCGTCGAGCAGCACAAGTGGCGTGTCTTGCGCAAGAGCCTTTGCAATAACGGCGCGTTGCTTTTCGCCGTCAGAAACTTCGCTCAAATTTTTATTTTTCAAGTGCAGCAAATTAACCTGTTTTAGAGCATTTTGCACAATTTTTTTGTCATTTTCGCTGAGGTTTCCGTTCCACGAAGTATAAGGGTAACGCCCCAACGCTGCAAGGTCAGAAATGCACAAATTTTCTACCTCAATTTTGTCCGTCAGCACCAAAGAGAGTAGGGTAGAGCGTTTATAATCAGAGAGTTTAGTAATATTTTTGCCATCAATCAGCACTTGCCCGCAAAGTGCAGGCTGCAACCCTGCCAAAGTGCGCAGCAGAGTTGATTTTCCGCAGCCGTTCCGCCCAATCAGGCAAATCAACCGCCCTTCGCCAACGCTGAGGTTGAGGTTTTTCTGCACAATATTTTTTCCGTACCCGATAGAAAGATTTTGTGTTTGTAAAGTCATTTTTTTGTTATTAAAAAAACTTTTTTCCAAAATGCAAAGGTAACATAAAATTCTCAACTATACATAAACTTATAAAAATTCTCCAAAAAAATTATAGAGGAAAGATACAATTTTTTTCTATATTTTGTTCAAAAAAATCATAATTCATAATTCACAATTCATAATTATTTAGTAATTTTGCAGCCGAAAAAAATTAATAATTTATAATAAATTTATAATTAAAAAAATGGTAGATTACAAAGAATTGGGTTTGGTAAATACCCGCGAAATGTTTGCAAAAGCCGTTAGTGGCGGCTACGCAATTCCTGCGTTCAACTTCAACAATATGGAGCAGTTGCAGGCAATTATTCAGGCGGCAGCCGAAACAAAATCGCCTGTTATTTTGCAGGTGTCGAAAGGCGCGCGCCAATATGCAAACGCTACATTGCTGCGTTATATGGCAGAGGGCGCGGTGGCTTACGCCAAAGAACTCGGTTGGGAAAAGCCGCAAATTGTGCTGCACCTCGACCACGGTGATACTTTTGAAACTTGCAAATCGTGCATTGACAGCGGTTTTTCGTCTGTTATGATTGACGGCTCGCACTTGTCTTATGACGAAAATGTTGCAGTTACTAAAAAAGTTGTTGAATACGCGCATCAATTTGACGTTACCGTTGAGGGCGAACTTGGCGTGTTGGCAGGTGTGGAAGATGAGGTTTCGGCAGAACACCACACATACACCCGCCCCGAAGAGGTAGTTGATTTTGTAACAAAAACAGGCTGCGACTCATTGGCAATTTCTATCGGCACTTCGCACGGCGCAAATAAATTTACGCCTGCGCAATGCACTCGCGATGAGAACGGCATTCTTGTTCCGCCGCCGTTGCGTTTTGATGTGCTTGAAGGTTGCGAAAAAGAGTTGCCCGGATTTCCGATTGTTTTGCACGGCGCATCGTCTGTGCCGCAGGAGGAAGTTGCCGTTATCAACAAATATGGCGGCGCGTTGAAAGACGCTATCGGCATTCCAGAAGAGCAGTTGCGTAAAGCAGCGAAGTCGGCAGTTTGCAAAATCAACATCGACAGCGACAGCCGTTTGGCAATGACAGCCGCAGTACGCGAAGTTTTTGCATTGAAACCCGCAGAGTTTGACCCCAGAAAATATCTCGGACCCGCTCGCGACAATATGAAAAAACTTTATCAGCACAAAATTGAGGAAGTTTTGGGTAGCGCAGGAAAAGCAGCATAATTTTTGACTAAAAATTATGTACGATATTTGTCAAGTTTCACAACGTTGCTGCTATCAACAACGTTGTGAAACTTGACAATTTAGCAGTTTAAACGGGCAAAACGGGCTTGATACAGCACTGTTTTTCGCAGGCAGAACTTCAAAAATCACACTGCATTTTTTTTGTTGATATTTACGCAAGCCTATCGTTGCGCATATTATTGACAGTTTCGATTATATCTATTTTGTAATTTTTTCCTGTAAATTTTCAGAATATTTTTATAAGTTTTGTGTGTAATTGAAAATTTTATGCTAACTTTCCCCTATAAATTTTTCGGAAAAATTTTTATTTGTTTGTGTATAATTGAAAATTTTATGTTACCTTTGCAAAAAAATATAAAATGAACGTTTCCATTGTTATAGTAAATTACAATACAAAAAAATTGTTAGAAAATTGCTTGAAATCGGTTTTTGAAAAGACGCAAGATATTGATTTTGAGGTTATTGTGGTTGATAATAATTCGCAAGACGGCTCTTGTGAAATGGTAAAAAATGAGTTTAAAAATGTGATTTTAATAGAAAATTCCCAAAATCTGGGCTTTGGTGCAGCGAATAATTTAGGCGCGAAAATTGCGAAAGGCAAGTACCTTTTTTTCTTAAATCCTGATACTGTTTTAATAAATAACGCGGTAAAAATTCTATTTGATTTTGCAGAAAAAACTGAAAATTGCGGCATTTGCGGAGGAAATCTTTTTGACGAAAACCTGCAACCTGTGCTCTCTTATGGTTGGTTGCCGAGTATTTTAGACGAAATAACGGGCTTGTTTTCAATCAAGCACGAGCAATTTAATTTTTCCGACAAACCTAAAAAAGTAACTTGCATAACGGGCGCAGACTTGATGCTCAAACGTGAAATTTTTGAGAAAATCGGCGGTTTTGACTTGGATTTTTTTATGTATCACGAAGAACTTGAATTGACTTTTAGAGTGCAAAAACTTGGATATTTTATTTATAATCAGCCACTTGCGCAAATTGTTCATTTAGAAGGAAAATCAACAACCTGCGAGCAAAAGGCAAAATTTAAACTTAACGGCAGAAAACTTTATTATCAAAAAACACATGGTAAATTTTACAAAAAAATTGCAGATTGTATATATTTTTTAATAATTATTTCGAGATTGGCAGCGTTTAAAATCCTGCGCAAACCCGAAAAATTGAAATTTTGGAAATACACTTATTTAACCATAAAGAATACACAAGGAACACTATAAAAACTTTTGTGTTTTTGGTGAAAAAACTTTGTGCGCTTTGTGGTAAAATTAACGCATTATGATACCGAAAATTATTCATTATTGTTGGCTTTCTGACAATCCAGTGCCTGAAAAATATCAGAAATTTGTTGATGGATGGTGCAGACAACTGCCTGATTATGAGTTTGTTAAGTGGGACAAAACAATGTTTGACATCAACTCTATCGCATGGACAAAAGAGGCGTACAACGCGCAACGTTACGCCTACGCCGCTGATTATGTACGGCTTTTTGCAGTGTATAATTTCGGCGGAATCTATTTAGATATGGACATCGAAGTCGTTAAAAATTTTGATAATTTGCTTGACAAAAACACAATGTTTGCCTACGAAAATAAGCAAACAAAATTTATTGAGGCAGGTTGTTTCGGCGCGGAAAAAGGCAATTTTTTTATAAAAAAATGTATGGAATATTACGAAAAAAAAGAGCATTTTATGCCGATTGTTGCGCCCGAAGTTATGGAATTTGTGCTGAAAGAGAATAAAATTGCGCTTGATTTGTATTCAAACGATTATTTTACGGCAAAAAATCAACAAACAGGTAAAATCGAAACAACCGAAAATACTTATACTATACATCATTTTAATTCCGATTATGTGCCGAAAAAAAGCAAATGGGCGAGAGATAACATTCAGAAAATCAGGGCAAAATTAGGCGAAAATAGTTTTACCTCAAAAATTTTAACCTCTTTTTTAAAAATTGCAATAATATTTCCAATCGCAGTTTGGGACAGAATACGCATTGGCGGGGGAATAAAATCGAGTGTGAGGTATTATTGTAAAAAATATATATTGAAAAAAATTGTTTAGTCATAAATAGTTAATTTGAAAATTTGAAAATTTGAAGATTTGAAATTAAAATCCCAAAATATTCAAATATTCAAATATTCAAATATTCAAATTGTATTTTTGCATTTTGCATTTTCAAATCCTCACATTTTTTGATATTCTCTTGGCGAGCAGCCAACATATTTTTTGAAGAATACGCCGAAATGCGACTGGTCGTAAAAATTCAACTCGTTGCTCACTTGTTGAATGGACATTTTGCCCGATTTTAGCAGTGTTCGCGCCTCCATTATCAGATGTTCGCGTATCCACTGCGCTGCTGTTTTGCCGCTTGCCGAGCGTATCAATGCTGACAGATATTTGCCTGTCAAATTCAATTTGTCGGCATAAAAACCAATTTCGTGCTGCTCCTTGTAATTGCGCTCAACCAAACGTATAAACTGCCCAAAAACATATTCTTTTGTTGGCGGTTTTTCCGTTCTTTCCTGTATGTTTTTTTGTTGCAAAAGTGCATACACATTATAAAAAAGCACGTAGATATATTGCTGAATAATTTGTCGGCTAAAAAGTCCTTTTTCCGCGATTTTGTCTTTAATTAGCCGATAAATTGTAATTATTTCTTTCATATTGCTTTCGGGCAATTTCATTCCGCCCTCATTGAAAAAATGTTGCTGCAATTCCATTGCCTCTAAAAAACTGTCTTTTTTATTCCAAAAACTTGTTTTCATAATAAAGACAATCGAATTAAAATCAGATGAAAATTCCGTTATTTCAAAAATCTGTTTGGGTAAAATAGTCAAAACAGCGTTCTTTTCGAGCGTGAAATTTCTTGTTGCCAATTTTGCTTTCATGCATCCACAAACGCACACGAGCATAATCGCTTCGTTGCTGCGAAACGGAAAATTCAGGATATTTTCTTTCTCAATTTTATTACGAGTAACAATATCGCTTATATTGTCCGAAGCGACAAAACTGTTCTCAATACTGTCATTTTCAAATATTTTGAAAATTTCTGCTGGGCTGATTTGTATTACTTTCCTTTTCATTTTTTACTGAAATAAATTTCTGCAAAGTTACACATAATTTTTCAATTTCAGTAATTTATAACAATATCCTGTTATTTTATACCACTTTTGTTTTGTTAAAAGAGGTAATTTTGCGCCTGAATTATTAATTATCAAAGATATGAATAAATCAAGCAAAATACAAACAGGTTTAATGGTCGGAATAATAATGGTTTTATGCAGTATTTCGGCTAATGCGCAGAATATTACAGGCGTTTGGCTGACTGAAAACAACGAGTCAAAAATTGAAATTTTTGAGCAGAACGGCGAAATTTTTGGTAAAGTTATTTGGATAAAAGACTCCAAAAAACAAAAAGATGTTGGAGTTTTGACGTTGAAAAACTTTGTAATTCAAGTAGATAAAACGTACAAAGGCAGCATTTTTGCCCCGAACCTGAATAAAAATTTTAAAGGAGTTATCACCGTAAAAAGCGAAAACGAAATTGAAGTGCGCGGCTATCTTGCTTTTTTTAGCGGTAAACAATTTTGGAAAAGAGAAATAAAAAAATAAAAAAAATATGAAAATTTATTTGAAATTTAGTTTTTTAACAATGCTAATGGTCGGCATTTTTGCCTGTTCAAACAAAAAAACAACGGAAATTCAAAGCAAAATTATTCCTGTAAAAGTAATGAAAATTGCTGCTATGCAGACGGCAAGTGTGAAAAATTATGTCGGTACGGTGGAAGAATCGGCTGCCGTTTCGCTCTCGTTTTCGCTTATGGGAACAGTGGAGGAAGTGTTTGTGCAGGAAGGGCAGCGGGTGCAAAAAGGGCGGTTGCTCGCCACGCTCAACAGTGCTACGGCTGAAAATTCGTATCAGGCATCGCTGGCCAAACTTCATCAGGCACAAGATGCTTATGACCGCCTTGCGAAAGTCCATGAGAACGGTTCCTTGCCCGACATTAAGTTTGTGGAGGTGGAAACGGGCTTGCAACAGGCAAAGTCGATGGCGGCTGTTACCAAAAAGAATTTAGACGACTGCAATCTGTATGCTCCCCGTAATGGCGTGATTGCCAAACGTGAAATTGAATCTGGAATGAACGTTATGCCGAGTATGCAGGCGTTTAAGTTGGTTACAGTGGAAACGGTTTTAGTTAAAATTTCCGTTCCTGAAAACGAAATCGGCGGCATTGTTGAAGGGCAGCGGGCAGAGATTGAAGTTCCTGCCCTGAACAACAAGCATTTTAGCGGCAAAGTAGAACTCAAAGGCATTGCCGCCGCCCCTGTTTCGCACACCTACGAGGCGAAAATCGGCGTTGCCAACCCGCAATCGCTGTTAATGCCCGGAATGGTTTGTCGTGTAGAAACGCGCCGCGCCGTATCTCTACAAACAGGAAATTTACAACCCGCTGAAATTGTTGTGCCAAACCGCTGTATTCAAATTTCGGCTGATGGTAGAAAATACGTTTGGTTAGCAGACGGCAACATTGCCAAACGGCAGTTTGTGAAAACAGGCGACCTGACCAACAGCGGAATAGTGATTGCAGAAGGACTTTCGGCAGGCGATACAATTATTACAGAGGGCTTTTTGCAGATTAGCGAGGGAACGAAAATAGCGGTTAATGAATAGGTTAGTGGAAAGAAAAAGGCACACGCTATTAAATTAAAAACCATTTCACAATTTACGACTAAAAACTCAAAATTAAAAGTTTAAAATATGCAAATGAAAAAAAACTCAAATTTGAATTTTAGGGCATACGATGCAAGTCGGGAATAAGCAAATTTGCGCTTTCGTGCTTTTTGTACCTTTCGGTACAGTGGAATTTCATAATTTCAACACTACCGCGCTCCTGCTTGGCAGATAGAGCATAAGCCACTCCTTGTTTTTGAGGCTGCTCGGCTGCGTGATGTGGGTAATGGAGTCGTCTGCCAAGCCAAAACCGCCAAACTCTATCGCATCGGTATTCAAAACCACTTTGTACGAGCCTTTTTTTACCAAAATGCCGTAGTCGGTAAAGGATTTTTGCGGGTTAAAATTGAAAACAAAAAGCAGATTTTTTCTGCGGTAAGCAATTACCTGGTCGCCCTCGTTGTCAAAGATTTTTTCAAGAGGCAGATTTTGAAAATTTTTCTCGGAATAGATTAATTTCAACATCGCATTGTCGAACAGATTCAGGTTGTAGTAGAGCAAATCTGTGTTGTCGGCTAAATTCCACTGCCTTCGTGCATATTTGTAACTCCAACCGTTGCCTTCGCGAGGAAAATCAATCCATTCGGGGTGTCCAAATTCATTTCCCATAAAATTCAGATAGCCGCCATTAATGGTTGTGGAGGTAATGAGCCGTATCATTTTGTGCAACGCAATGCCGCGCGACACCGCCAAAGTTTGGTCTTGTTTTCTCATGTGCCAATACATATCCGAGTCTATCAGGCGGAAAATTATGGTTTTATCGCCAACAAGTGCCTGGTCGTGGCTCTCGGCGTAGGAAATGGTTTTTTCGCCCCAACGCCTGTTGGTCAGTTCCCAATAGATATGCCCCGTCCTCCAATTTTCGTCAGAAATTTCTTTTATATATTTAATCCAAAAATCGGGTATTCCCATCGCCATTCGGTAATCGAACCCAATTCCGCCTTCTTTGTACGAGGCTGCGAGTTCGGGCAAACCGCTCATTTCCTCTGCAATGGTAATTGCGTCTGGATTAACCTCGTGTATAAGTTTATTCGCCAAAGTTAGATAACAAATCGCATCGCCGTCTGCATTCATATTATAATAGTCGTCATAACCAGTAAAATTTTGTCCAAGACCGTGATTTTTGTATATCATAGAGGTTACTCCGTCAAATCGGAAACCGTCAAAATGGTACTCTTCGAGCCAATATTTGCAGTTTGAGAGCAAAAAATGCAGCACTTCGTTTTTGGCGTAATTAAAGCAGAGTGAATCCCAAGCGGGGTGTTCTCTTCGCTCGCCGCCGTGAAAATATTGATAGGGAGTGCCGTCGAACCTGCCCAAACCCTCGACTTCGTTCCTAACAGCGTGCGAATGGACAATGTCCATAATCACAACAATATTGTTTTTGTGCGCCTCGTCAATCAACTCTTTAAGTTCGTCAGGCGTACCGAAACGCGATGATGCAGCAAAAAAACTCGAAACGTGGTAGCCAAAAGAACCGTAGTATGGATGTTCCTGCACCGCCATAATTTGAATGCAGTTGTAGCCGTCTTTTACAATTCTCGGCAGGATTTTTTCGCGAAATTCGGCGTAGGTGCCAACTTTTTCGTCATAAGCAGCCATTCCGATATGACATTCGTAAATCATAAGCGGTGCAGGCGTAGATTTTGCAAATTTTCTGATTTGAAAACGGTAAGGATTTTCAGGATTCCAAACCTGCGCCGAAAAAATTTTAGTTTTCTCGTCTTGCACCACTCTGTCTGCCCAGGCGGGAATACGTTCGCCTCCTCCTCCTGTCCATTCTATAATAATTTTGTATAAATCGCCGTGTTTTATGCTTTTTTCGCCGAATTTTCCTTCCCAAACGCCGTTTTCCAATTTATTTAAACGCCATTTCCCTTCATCAGCATCTTTGTTCCAATTATTAAAATCGCCCACAAGATACATTGCCGTTGCATTCGGTGCCCATTCGCGAAAATACCAATTCCGCTTAACTTTGTGCAAGCCGAAATAGAGATAACCGACAGCAAAATCCGACAAAGAGCCGTCATTATACACGAGTTCTTCCTCTTTGCGGATTGCGTATTCGTGCCTGCCCTCAAGAGCCGTTTTGTACGGTTCCAGCAGTTTATCCTGTTCGATAATGTCAAGTGTTTCCATAAGTTTTATATCGTTTTTTTTGTAAAAATTGGTGTCTATCATTATTTTTCTATATGTTTAAAAAAATATGGCGCAAAATTACTAATTTTTTTGTACTTTCGCAAAAAAAATTACAACTATGAGAAAATTTTTTATTCTTTCAATTTTTGCGATTTTAACAGCGAATATTTTTGCAAACAACGGCGATACTGTCGTTATTCAAACTTTCACTTTTGACGCAGGCAGAAACGGCAACAAAGTTGGAACATTTCAATTTCCAGACGGTAGCAAAACCTGCTCGAAAGTATTGATGTACTACACCGTAAAGTGCGACCCCACAGGCACTTACAGTATATCAGACAACAAAGATTTTCCTTGCGGAGAATGGGATTTTGACGTTTTTACATACGTTCTTTTTCCAACAGACAGCGTTGATAGTGTGTTGAATTTACGCGATACAACTTTTGTGGAAAATGAAATTGAACACAAAATTGACACGATTTTGAACTATGACACTATCGTAAATCCCGTTTTTGACCATTGGAAAATCAACACATACATCACGCCCTACGGGATAAATCTTGACAAAGATATTGATATTCTCAACAAAGAAGGCTGGACTTATGTGTTTGACGTTACCGATTTTTTGCCAATTCTCAAAAACGAAGTTATGCTCAAAGACAACAACGGGCAGGAGTTGGTTGATATTCGCTTTGCGTTTATCGAAGGAACGCCTGTGCGGCAAGTGCTTAATATTCAGAAGGTTTGGGATAGCAAAGGTTACAGCGAACCGAACTATTGGGAAGGCTACCCGCTGAAAAATTTTGACAAAATTGTACGCGACACCACTTTTGCGCTAAAAGAGAATGAAAAACAGGTAAAACTCCGCACAACTGTGTCGGGACATATGATGAATGGCAACAACTCCGCCGCCGAATTTTCAAAAAATATTCACACCGTAAAAGCGGGCGGACAGGTGATAAAAAGTTGGAATATTTTGCAGTCGTGCGCTGACAACGCGATGTATCCTCAGGGCGGAACTTGGATTTTGCCGCGTGCAGGCTGGTGCCCCGGTTTGCCTGCAACGACACAGGAATTTGACCTGACTCCTTATATATCAAACAGTTCCGTTACCTTTGATTACGATGTGCAGACAGATAATAACGGCGTTTATCGAATAACAAGTTATCTGGTAACCTACGGAGATATTTTGCAAAAAGATGATGTGGAGGCGGAAACAATTATTGCGCCAACTGACGACCCAAACCAGCGGCGTTTTAATCCGTCTGCTTCAAAACCGCTTGTTGTGATAAAAAATATTGGCAAAAATCCGTTGAGAACAGTAGAAATTAAATACGGATTGCGCGGAATTTCTGAAAATTTCTTTGTCTGGAATGGAAATTTAGGTTTCGAGCAAAAAGATACTGTTCAACTGTCTGTTATGCCGATGTGGAATAAAGTGGAGAGCAAACAGGCGGAATTTTATCTCGAACTTTCGAACCCTAACTCCAAAACCGACCCAACGCCGTACAACAACAGCATTTCAGCCGTTTGCACAAAGCCTGTGATTTTTGAACAAAACGAGATTATTTTTTTATTTAAAACCAATAAAAAACCGAAAGAAACGAGTTGGAAACTGATTAATTTTCTCGGCGAAACCATTGCAGAAATTGATGCCGACACGCTGAAAGCAAGCAAAAACTACCTCAATGAATGGACTTTGCAAAATGGAAATTACAGCCTCCAAATTTACGACAAAGGTAATGACGGCTTGTCGTATTGGAATAACAGCGCAGGCAACGGCAGCGCAATTTTGCAGTATTACGGCGATGACGGAAAATTGAAAAAACTCCATACTTTTGACGGCGATTTCGGTACTTTTATCAAACTTGATTTTGCGATAAACAGTTTTGCGGGTATCGGTGAAAAGTGGCAAAAACCTGAACAAATCCCCGTTTTTCCAAACCCTGCCAAAGATATGGTTTATGTGGATTTAGCAAATTTTGACGGCGAAAATATGAAAATTCAGGTACTTAACCTTATGGGCGGAATTATCGCCGAGCAGTCCGTATCGCGTTTCAACATAAATACAGTTTCGGTAGCAAATTTTTCCGCAGGCGTTTATTCGCTGTCGTTAATAAAAGACAACGCGCAAATGGCACAAGGAAAATTTATTATAATGAAATAATTTTTTCATTACTGCCTTACTACAATTTTTTCCGCCTCTTTTTTTCCGTCTTTGTATTCCAAAACAAGAATATATACTCCTGAAAAATTGGGAGCGGAAATATAATTTTGTTGATTTTCAACAAGTTGATTTTCAGACAGTTTTATGCCTGTAACAGTAAAAAAAGACGCTTTTCCTGCACTCTTTGCAATAATCGAAAAGCGCGTAGAAGCACCTACAACAGTCGGATAAACGCTAACATCTGTGTGCTGTTCGGGAATAAACGGACAGGTAAAAATACCGTAATTTTCATCTTTGCGGGTAAGAAAAGCGCGGTATTGGTGTCCCATCTGCAAAATGCCGCCGTTTAAATCGATATAAATGAACGATTTATTTTCATTCGGAATTTTTGCGCCGTCAAGATACCATTCGTATTTTGAAAATTTGTAACCGCCGTTGTATCTGCTGTTTAACAACGCCAACACATCATTCCAATTCTGCTCAATAATCCATTTCGGATACAAAATTTCAAAAAGAATATTGAAAGTTTTTTTTCTATTGTCGCTAAACATGAAAGTTAGCGTCATCAAATAATTATCGGGCTTGACGTATTTTGTGGTGTCGGAATTTTGCGGAATTGGGATTTCTATTTCGGAGTTTGCATTCAGATTTTCGCAAAGAATATTCTCAAAACCTGCATTTTGAGATTCTTGAGAAAATTCTATCGAATAGCAGTCAACATCCTCGCTTGTTACGTTGATTTTCAGAGTAATAAAGTGGTCATTTGCGCAAATTTCGCCCAAAGGTTCAACATCTATTTTGTTGCAGTCAATCACTTCCAGATTCAGCGTAACAAGCGTGTCGCAGTCTGTTGAAGAAACTGTCGAAACAGAAATAGTCTTTGTGTAAGTGCCTGATTCTGTGATAATTGTACCGTAAAAATTATAACTTTCGCCATCGCAGACTGTTTCATTCAAAGTTTTTATATTTAACGGAAAAACAGTTAAATCCAATGTAATGATACTGTCACAACCTGCTGCCGTTTGCAAAGTGTCGCTGACAACGTAATGTCCCGACTCATAAACTGTAAAATCAATGCATCCGCAGGTAAAAACGTACTGTTCGCCCTCGCAAATTGTTTGATAAACGGTTTCCGTTATTTGCGGCAAAACTGTCAAATTTAGCGTAACGATGCTGTCGCAGCCATCGGACATTCTTATGGTTTGCGTATATATTCCCGTTGTGGTTTCATAAAAATTATTCAAATCATACACTTCTCCGTAACAAATTTCCGCATCAATATTTGTGTATTTAGCTTGGCATGGCGGCGGGGGAACGGTAACAGTAATTTCAGACTCCACCGAACAGCAGCCAATCGAATATCTGATTGTCGCCGTTCCTTCCGCAACGCCTGTAACAGTGCCGTCCTGCGCCACTGTTGCGATTGTCGGATTGAGCGAACTCCACACTCCGCCCGCCGTAACATCGTTCAGTTGCGTGGTGCCGTTTTGTTGCACACTGTTTGCGCCAAGGATTGCTCCAAGCCCGATAAGTTCCACATTATCAAGATAATAATATTCTGTTTGCGCCTGATTTCCGATTTTGAATCTGAAAATAAAATTTTCAACATTTTGCGGCAAATCAATACATTCGCTAATGTTATATGTTTCCGTCCAATTGTTGCCTGAGGAACAGCCGCTACAGCCGTCGCCGTACAGTTGATATATCGGAGTCCAGTTTCCGCCTCCGTCTGTGCTGTATTCGCTGTGAAATTCGTCTGTACTTCCGCAAGAAAAAGGCAAGCCCTCCATTTCGCCTTTTATTCCAATTTCGTAAGATAAATGCACCACGCCGCCCTGGTAAGAGGAAACTTGTATCGTATTGGAAGTCAGGTAGTTGTCGTTCTTGCCGCCTAGTGTGCTACAACAGATTTGCCCGCGGGCAGTGCGTACGGTAAATTTCCCCGACAAAATGCCGAAAGTAGCGTTTGTAGTCGAGCCGCAGTTTGCTCCTCCCCACGCTTTTGTCCATTGGCTTTCGTTTCCGCTGAAATATTCTGAAAACAGCAAATCTCCACCTGTGCATTGCGCTGATAACAAATTGATATTCAATAATATAAATATCAGAACAGAAATATATTTCATTATTTTTAAATTTATTTTTTTTTTAACTACTAACTAATCTTTTTATTGTGTGTTTCACTATGTTTATATTTTATTTAAACACAAAAGTTTGCAAAGTTATATATTTTTTTAATAATAAACAAATATATTTTTTCAGTTTTCCATTTTCAGACGCAAGACACAAGTTTGTATATTTTTTACTTGTATTTTTTTAGACTGCAAAGTTAAGATAAGTTTGATAATTGGCGATAAATATAATATTAAATTTTTAACAAAAATTTTTTACATTTTTATTACCGCAATTCAATCCGCTACCGTAAAAAACTTGTAAATTTCAAAAAACAGCATACAAAACAACATTTGTATTTTTTTTGCAATAAAAAAGTGGCAAAATTTCACCTGCAATTTGCCACTTAATAATACGGACAGTAAATATTTTGAATTGACAATGAGTTTGTGCAATTATTTTTTAAGAATATTTTTATAGCGTTGATTTTCAGTGAATTATCCAATAAAAAATCAGGTTTAGTTTGCCCGATAGCTTGGCGATTTCTTTTCGGGGTGCGGGACAAGTCCGTAATCGTTGTCTCCGTCAGTGCCTTCGTCTAACATCAGTAAGAGATTGTAAAACGGCACGAGCAAAAACCAACCGCTGCGATTTACATCGTGCGACCGTTTGACTGCCTGAATAAGCATAAAAACTAACAAAATGCTCGGAATTACATAAAAATCAATGTTTAGTATGATTTTATGCCTCATTTCAATTTGTGCCGCGCCTGCCTGTATTTTTCCGCCGCCTTTTACTACCCAATCGTTATAATTAGGCGTGTCCCAATACACATAAACGGCGTGAAAAATGAGCCAAACAATCACGCACAAAAACAGGCGAAAGAAAAACGCCTTGCGTGTGATACGCCCATGTGTCTGAAACAGACTGTATTCTACATTGTTTGCCTTTTCGTAGGGGATTGCTCCTACTTCGTTACTTTTACCCATATATTTTTACCAAGTTATTATTTTGACTCTAATTTTCTGACACTTAAAATATCCATTTTCCGTGCGTTGAAAGCAAACAATGTCCTGCAACGGCTTCTATTTCGTAACTTTTGCTGTTTTCGGTATAAGTAATAACTTTGAGCGGCGGGTATTTGCCATCAAAAATTATGTTTTTCGTTTGTTTGCTACCACAAGCCGAAAACAATAATATCGCTAACAGATAAGCAATTATGGATAATTTTTGTTTCATACGTTACTCCGTTTTTATAAAGTTTTCGTTTTTCAATTTCTCAAAAACATCCTGAATTGCCTTGTATTCGGCGTTTAGCGCATCAACATCACATTCACAGTTATTGACGGTGGTGTCTTTCAAAACCAATTCATCAACACGACGTTGCAATCTTATTCTTTTTGAAAGTTGCAAAACGCTAACATTTACATCAAACTCTGAATAATAAGTGCCTCTTGTGCCAAGCCATTTATACGAAAAAGTATGTTCGCTATTTGCAGGAATAACAACATAATCCGTTGTTTGTGTCCAACGCCTGCCATTATCATAACAATGAAATTGCACAGCAAATTTATTAGAATATGTATGGTTGTCGTTTCTGATTGTAACTGAATGAGAATGATTATCTCTGTTGTTGTCGCTCAACCATTCTGTTAGCCGTGTTTCGTTTTTTGTAATGGTGTATTTTACCAAAGTATCCACAGAATACGCTATATATTCAGTTGTCCATTCAACTTTTTGAATACTTACGTTTTTGCAGTCGGGCGAGCAGGACGGCAAAAGCAAAATTGCTAATGCCGCCATTGCTATGCCAATCGTGAAATGTTTAATATTCATTGTCTGATTCATTGGAATTAAAATTAAACATTTCGTTCAATTCGTTGTAACGAGCAACCAATTTACGATAATACTGTTTCTGCTCATGCGACAAAAAGTCAAAAACTCTGCGTTTGTCGTCTGTGGCAAAAGAACTGATTCCAGTAATCTTTTGCAACGCTTTATCAATATTTTCTTTTGCTCTTTTCAGACGGTCGAGGTCGCTGCCTTCGCTTTTACTGTTGAGTAACACACTCAAATCGTGAATGTTCTCAATCAGCAAATAAAAATCACGACTGCGGGCAGGAATTGTCTGCTGCTGAAAGCGTTGAAATTTACTGCCAAAAATCGCTGTGTCCTGAATATTGAGAAACTTGTCAATATCAGGTTTTTGCAGTTGGGCTGTTAATTTGGCTACTTGCTGTTTCAGATTAGCCGTATCGTTTTGCAACTGCAAATATTCCGTTTTGCCCATAATAGTATCGGGACAAACTTTAACTTCTTTTTTGCTGCATTTAAAAGGTTTATTATTGGTTTCGCCGTCCTGTGCAGACAGATTACCAACAAACAATACTGATACACAGCCGATTAAAATTACTTTTATAGATTTCATTTTATCAAATTTTAAAATTAGACATTAAAGCGAAACAATGATTGTTACATCTGCTTCTACTTCTTTTCCCTCTGAATTAGTGTAACAGTAAGATAAAATGTGATTACCGGATGTACAAGTTGACAAAATTTCTACAGTTGTTGGATTGATATTTTTATCAGCCCAAAGCCCGTTGTCAAATTTCCAACGTCCGCCTGTACAAGTTTCTTTACCTGACTTTGCAGTAACAGTTATTTTTTCGCCACGAAAAAAAACGGTATTCTTATTTTTGTTGTCGCCAAAATGAATTAATACTTTTGCATATTTTGCAGTAGTCGAGGGAGTTTGTACAACATCTTTTTTTGCAATCATATAATCCTGCTGCCCAAGTTTTGTGCCGTTGAGTTTGGCAATAACCGTAACTTTGGTGTCGGCTGTCGGTTGTTTTTTTACTGTCAAAGTATTATCTTCAATTTTTGCAAAACTTGCACCTGCACCCGAAAGTTCCAAAGAAATTTCACGAGCCATAGTTAAACACTGCTCGGCAGAGCCGTTGTACAATGGTTTGGGCTTTAAATCCAAGTCAGTTTTTATTGGATTATCATATTTTGCTAATTGAACAGAATTTGCAGTGAAATTTTCCTGCGGCGCGGGAGATTGCACTACTACGCTGCTTGGCGTTTCACCACCTCCGCCCGAAACATTACTGCCGGGTTTGGGATTTGGATTTTTCAATAGAAAGTATCCGCCAACAATTAGTGCCAACACAACGGCTGCAATACCTAAAATACTGCCGATATTCACTGAGCGTTTTGTTCCGTTGTTGTGTCCGTTTTCAAAACCTACACCATCATCGTTGCTACTCGTGCTCTGTCCGTTATGACTGCTTCCGTCTGTTTTTTTAGAACCCCACTTTGTTGCTCTTTTTTTCTTTACTCCACCTTCACGTTGCTTTGTTTCGATAAGTGTTATAGTGCCGTTTGTAATCGTGAAAATTTGATTGTTAGCCGCTTGTAACAAAACCTTGTTTATCGGGTCTTTGAAAATATCTACATTATCAGCAATATAAACATCTGAATAATCTTTGATTTGCGTTTCAATATTGCTAATTTCGGCAACATCGGGCGCAACCAACAACAACAATTCTTTATTCGCTTGTTTTATTGGTGTATGTTTGGCAACGCTTTGTATGGTGAGGATTTCATCTTCACTCCACTGTGTATCTTTTAGCAAATCAATAATGTTGGGCACCTGAAACTTGTTGCTGTTGTCGAGCAGCGCACCCGCCAAATCTTCCCAAAACGGCACTAACATGTTTTTTACGGTATCGGTCAGGATAAAATCGCGGTCGGATTTTACGGCGATACCGAAAACAATGCCGTCGCGGTCGGATTCAAATCCTTTGGCGCGGGTGTAGTATTCCAAACCTGCGTTGCCGTCTTTTACAAAGTAGTGCAAAACGGCATCGTCGTAGCGTTTGGGTTTTAAGACCGGCTCGCGGTGAGCATTTTCGAGGGTGTTCACCACATCGCTGCCGAAACAGTACTCGTAGGATTCAAACGCTCTCGGTTTTCCATAAACAACTATATTTGTCATTCCTTTCAAATTTTAGTTACTTGTTACGAAAAAATGCGTTTCCACCAAGGCAAAACGTGTTTGCCTGTACACCAACGATAGAGCGTGTACCAAAAGTTTTTCGGCGAACGCAAAATGATATTGATAATGGTATTACTTACCACATTGCCAACGGAATAAGGTATCAAGCCGTATGATTTTGAATTGCTTGAATACTCGTTATAAAGTTGATTGCGGTGCAGTTTCAAGTAGGTTGCCGTATCTATACGCTTTGGCAAAGTATCCCATTTAGTAACAACCATCAAGAATTTTGTTAGATGGTAGAGTTGCGGATTATTGGTCTGTATATTGTTGATAAACATTCTCATTTCGGAGTCTTCGTTTATATCAAACTCCGATACTTCGCCGATTTCCGTCATATTGGCATCAACAGGAGTAAGAATGGCAAAAATGGCTTTGCGAGCAATGCAAGCCGCAAGGATTTTTTCAATTTTTGCACCCGTTCCGTCGCTGTCGTCTGCTCGTTTGCCTGTCAAGCGTTCTATGTCTTCGCCCGAAAGGTCAATCAAAGTAATTTTGATTGGGCGTTTGCGGTAACGCGACTTCATATCCAAGTCAATAATCGTGATTTCGTTTGGACGGGTAGAAGGCAATACATCGTTTTTGTCCAACGCATCGGTAATGTTTTTCACGCCCGAATGTTCGCGAGGGAAAACGTGCGCAAAATTGCACGAATTGTCTTCTTTTACATCGCGTCTGAAAGCGTAAGCAATGAGCGAAGCAATAAACATAGATTTGCCCGCTTGCGGCAGTCCGATTGGAATAATCAGACGGCGACCGTGCTGTATTCTCGCAGCAATATCTTTCAAAATATCGCTTTCGTTAAGTTTGTCAAGCAAGTGATTACCTACAATCTTGTACTTAAATACTCTTTGTGGAGTTGCATTTCCACCCTGTGTTCCGGTGCTTCCTGCACCGCCTTGTCCAACTGTTGGCATAATATTATATGTATTTAGAGTTTATAATCAATTAGTTAATCTATTCCAAAAAGGCGTTTCCACCAAGGGCGGTCAAATGCGCCCTCGTCGCTACCATATTCGTAGTCGTCTTCATTTCTCAAATAGAAATAAAAGAGGAAGGGTCCGAGCAGGTCGAAAAAGAAACAAATAATGATAACTCCCCAAGTGTCTAACTTGTTGAGGCGTTCTTTTACAGAAATAATTGTATGCTCGAATGTTCCCAACTTTTGCGTTTTCGGGAAGGCAATTGTTTCTTTTCCGGTAACAATCAGATTGAATGGCGCGGGCTGTTTGACTGAATTTACATCGTTTGCCACTTTGTCCAATTTGGTAGTCAGTTCTTTAAGTAAAGCAATTTGCGGATTGTTGGCAACTGCCTCGTGTTCAATACTGACATCGGAATTATCTTCGAGGATAATTTCCAACGGCTGACTGTAAGTTGAAACTATATCGTCCACTTCGTATTTGGCTGTAACCAATTTTTCAGCCGACTTGTCGTTGCCATTCAACTGAACAATGAAATTACGGATACCGACATCGGTTTTTTCCTTCCAATCGTTGTAATACTTTTGACGTTCTTCGGACGTTTTGCCTACATAGCGTTCGGGCGTGTAACTCGTTCCTGCCAACTCGTTGAAATTTTTCAACTGCTCGGTGGCATACTGTCCGAAACCGTTGCGGTCTTTAATCTCTGTCAAAAGATTTGACTGAAATTCTCTTAACCTTTGCAGTTTTGCCAAAGAATAAGAATCGCCTTTGCTCGCAATTTTATCAAGTTTCCCCTGATAAACGCTGACCGAATCTTTCAATGCTTTTGTTTCCTCGTGTACTAAGGTTCTCCCCAAATATTGCGGATAGAGATAGGTGAGATTGAAAACAAAAAACAGGATTTCGCCTGCAAGGTAGATATAAAGCATTTTCCTTCTACCCTGTACCGAAGCAAGATACCCGCCAAAAACCATTACAAGCGGTATCAATGCCAAAAACCAACTGCCTAAATCATTGCTGCTAAATGCTTTGAAAGTACGCAGTCCGAGAACCGTGTTGTAATACCCAAAGGCAAAACAACCGAGTGCTGATAGCCAAAATATAACTACCAAAAGTTTGGATTTTTTTCCTTCTTCTTCCATACTAAATAAATTTTAGAGTTTTGGGGACTTCTAAAAATTACCGTTTTTCTTTGGATTTTTTTCAGAGCCGAAGTCCAATAAAACTCTGTTAAAAAATCGTTGCAAAGTTACAACAACTTTTTATGAAATTATATGTTTTTTTTAAAAAAAATCTATCTATCTATCTATCTATCTATCTATCTATCTATCAGTATTTTAACTCCAAATATTTAACTTGTATTAACACTTTATTGGCAATAATTGTAGATGGAAAATTTGAGGATTTGAAGATTTGAAAATTTGAAAATTCCTTGAATGTAAATCATGATTTACATTCAAGGAATTTTAGAAGTTCCATTATATTTAGACCTCTTGACGAGGTTGGAGAATCGTTTATTGGGTTCAATGAGCCGCTCATTGATGTCAGTAGACGATATGTTCATGTTTTTGTCATTATCATTTGTTTTTTCCGATAAGATGATAACTTTTGAATATTTTTCAGTTATAAATTATGTTACCCTGTCGCTTAATTGAAAGGTGCAGTTTCCTGTCTGTTTCATTTCTTTGTTCTATTCATATCTGTTTTGTTTCTATGTTTGTACTTGAATTTTACGACTTTTTTTCCCACACATACCACGCCGGTATCTGGTGTCCCCACCACAACTGCCGCGAAATGCACCAATCCTTTATGTTCGTAAGCCAATGCCGATAGGTGTTTTTAAATTTTTCGGGGAAAAACTTAATCGTGTCGTTTTCAACAACATCGAGCGCGGGTTTTGCCAATTTATCTATTTTTAGAAACCACTGCGTAGAAAGTTTCGGCTCTATCGGCACATCGGTGCGCTCAGAAAAGCCCACTTTGTTGGCGTATGGCTCAACTTTTTCCATTAAACCGCTTTTTTCCAACTCTTTTTCAATCTCTTTCCGCACATCAAAACGGTCTTTGCCTGCATAATGCAAGCCGTTGCTGTTCAATGCGCCGTTGTCGTTGAAAATGTCTATTGACGGCAAATTGTATTTTTCGCCGAGCATATAGTCGTTAATATCGTGTGCGGGGGTAACTTTGAGGCAGCCTGTGCCGAACTCAATATCAACATATTCGTCCTCTATCACCGGGATTTCGCGGTTGCAAATCGGCACAATCACTTTTTTGCCTTTCAAATGCGCGGTTTTGGGATTGTTCGGATTTATACACATTGCCGTATCGCCGAAAATGGTTTCGGGGCGGGTAGTTGCTACTACGGCGTATTCCCCGTTTTTTGTTTCAGGGCAAACACGCAGGTTTGCCTCTACGCTTTCTACCGCTTTTTGCGCCAATGTTTCGATTTTTTCCAATTCTGCAGGAGAAAAATCGGCGGATAATTCTAATATAAAATCTTGTATATTCATATTTTTTATTTTTTTATTTTGTATCATAAAAATACTTAATTCATTTATATTCTATTCTTTTTGTCATACCAATCATAAATTATTATATATCAAAGTCCAGATATTTTATTCTCAATCAACTTTTTCAATGCCGCCTCAATTTTTTCTCTCTTTTTTTCCGAAAAATTTTTTAATTCGGGTTTCAATTCCGCAAGGGTTTTGTTGATAACTTTCTGATTATCTGTATTTTTATCAACAATTTTATCAACAATTTTATATTTTAAATAATACAATTTTCCGTTCTGTTCCTTATAATTTACTTCCTCGTCAGAGAGCGCGGTAAGGGCTTTCGGGTCCCAGTTCACCATACGCACGCCTCTGTAAATCAGCCCTTTGTCGTACAAATCGCAAAAAACTTTCAGCACGCTTTCCGAGCGTGTTTTGTCCATCGTAAAAGCGGTGCGTTCCCAATCGCAACTTGCGCCGAGTTTTTTGAGTTGTTCGAGAATAATTCCGCCGTGTTTGTGTGTCCATTCCCAAGCGTGCGCAAGAAATTCTTCGCGGGTTAAATCCGTTTTTTTTATGCCTTCCTGCGCAAGTTTATTTACCACTTTTGCCTCTGTGGCAATGGAAGCGTGGTCGGTGCCGGGCACCCAGCAGGCGTTTTTGCCCTGCATACGCGCACGGCGCACCAACACGTCCTGAATGGTGTTGTTGAGCATGTGTCCCATGTGCAGCATGCCTGTAACGTTGGGCGGAGGAATGACGATTGTGTAAGGCTCGCGCTCATCTGGCTCGGAGTGGAATAAATTATTGTCCAACCAATATTGATACCATTTTTCCTCAATTTCCGAAGGATTGTATTTTGTGGAAAGTTCCATTTTTTAAACTAAAAAAATAAATATTTAAAATTAAAAAAATTTTTGCAAAGGTAACATAAAATTTTCAATTACACACAAACTTGTAAAAATACAATTTGAAAATTTGAAAGATTTAAAAATTCAATTTGAATATTTGATAATTTGAAGATTTGAAAATTTGAGGATGTAGAAAATGCCAATTTTCCCCCACGCTGCACGCCGTAGGTGTGCAACAAAATACACACCGCATTGCGGGTCAAAGCCTGCAATGACTACGCCAAAGACGCGCCAAGCCAAAGCCATTTTTTTTTATTCGATAGTGATAACTCAAAGAGAATGTCGGGCTGAAATCGCCAATCAAATCATCATCTTTTGTAATTAATTTGAAAAGGGTTAAACTTTCGCCCATTTCAAACTGCAACTCGCATTAGGCAAAGTTTTGTCCGTGTTTTCGGTCTGCACATTAATATTTATGCAAACCGCTAAAAATAACAGTGATGCAATTTTTTTTAACTCAAAACATATAAATTCCGCCGATTCCGTAAAAATTACTGCTCACTACAGGGCTGATTGTCAAGCCGTTAGATTTTCTTTTGATTTTGAAAAGTTTGTGCCAAACGGTCAACATCAGGTAAGAAAGTTCCACGCAAAGAATGCTCACGCCTGCACCTGTAATCACATCGCTGAGCCAGTGCTTGCGGTTTATCATTCGCATAGTTGCGGTGGTAAAAGCGAAACCGTACCCCGCAACGCCAATCCACGGCGACGTGTCTTTGTATTCGCGGAAAAGAATATGCGCCCCAAGAAATGCCGTTGCCGTATGTCCTGATGGAAACGAATGGTTGTTTGAACCGTCCGGGCGAGTAATATTGGCAAGTTGTTTTGTCGGCTGCACAATCGCAGTGCAAAAAATCATTGCAGTGCCAAGCACAAGAGTCCTGTCCAAAAGGTTATGTTTTGCCTTTACTCCGCACAAATCCAAGCCGTAAATTCCAAGATATGGAATAAATTGAATGTAGTCGTCAAAATGGTACTGACGATGAATATTCTTTGAAATTTGTTTGTCGATGCTGTGGTCAAGATGCTGTAAATCAGGCGTAAAGCGTGTGAGTATTCCGTAAGAAACCATTGCCGTGGGAATTACATAAACCAACGGCGAAATTTTTTGAGTTTTTTGCTTTTGTTCTAAAATTTCCGTTGTGTCGTTTTGCGCAAATATTTTAAACGGCAAAAAAAGAATTACATAAAATAGAATAATATACCGCATTATTTTATTAGGTCTATTAAAAACAAAGCATTTTTAAAGTATTTCAACGCCCTCTTTGTCGGTTACTTCGCCGATAATTGTTGCTGTTTCGCCGTAAATTTTAAGCGTGGAAATTGCTTTTTCAACTTCGCTTTTCGGCAAGGCTATCACCATTCCAATGCCCATATTGAAAATATTGAACATTTCGCGGTGCGGAATTTTGCCTACGGTTTCTAAAAATCTGAAAATTGGCAGAATTTTCCAACTGCCCTCGTTTATTTTTATTCCCTGATTTTCGTGCAAAATTCGCGGTATGTTTTCGTCAAATCCGCCGCCTGTTATATGACTGATTCCGTGAATGTTACAAGTTTCAATCACATCTAAAACAGGCTTAATGTAGATTTTTGTAGGAGTTAATAAAACCTCGCCGAGAGTTTGTTTTTCGTCTAATTCAGGGTAAATTTTATTCAGGTCTAAATTGTTGTCAGTCAATATTTTACGCACAAGTGAAAAACCGTTTGAATGCACTCCGCTTGACGAAATTCCAAGCAAGGCATCGCCCACAGCCACTTTTGAGCCGTCAATCAACAGTGATTTTTCCACTACGCCGCAGGTAAAGCCCGCAATATCGTATTCGCCATTCGGGTACATATCTGGCATTTCGGCAGTTTCGCCGCCAATCAGCGCGCAACCTGCCTGCCTGCAACCGTTAGCCACGCCCGCCACAATTTGCTCAATTTTTTCAGGCTCATTTTTGCCGACCGCCACATAATCAAGGAAAAACAACGGCTCTGCGCCCTGCGCCAGCACGTCATTGACGCACATCGCTACTGCGTCAATGCCGATTGTATCGTGCCTGTCAAGTGCAAAAGCGAGTTTGAGTTTTGTACCCACGCCATCGGTACCGCTCACCAAAACAGGCTCTTTTATGTTGATTTTCGATAAATCGAACATACCGCCAAACGCGCCGATATTGCCCATAATTCCTGTTCGCGCCGTTGATGCAACGTGCTTTTTAATCCTCCGAACTACCTCGTAGCCAGCCTCTAAATTAACGCCTGCATTTGAATAACTTTTTGCCATAAAATATTTAAAAATTTGAGGATTTGAAAATTTAATTAAGTGCTTCGTTCCTTTGTAAATTTTGGAGTATAGACATTTTTTTTTTACACCTATTTTCAAATACCATTCAAAAATAAGTGTAAAAAAGTTTTTTATCTAATTGATAATCAGTATTTTA
>JAISYF010000224.1 GCA_031270065.1 Prevotellaceae bacterium
TTCCACCCCCAGCGCGACGCCATGGACTGCGGCGCGGCGTGCCTCGCAATGATTGCAGGGGCGCACGGCAAAGATTATCCTGTGGAATTTCTGCGGGAAGAGTGCTTTCTTACCCGCGAGGGCGTGTCGTTGCTTGGTATCACTGAGGCGGCGCAAAAGATTGGTTTTGAGTGCGTTTCGGCAAAACTCACGGTAGAAAAACTCTGCGAAATCGCACAATCTGCCTCTCTCTCCGGAAGGGGAGGGACGGGGGTCATTTTGCATTGGAATCAAAATCATTTCGTTGTGTTGCGTTCCGTAAGGGCAAAAAAACTTTTGCCCCTGCAATGTAAAAAACCAAAATTTCGCATTGCCGACCCCGCGCACGGCTTAATAACTTTAAACGCGGAAAAATTCCGCAAATCGTGGCTTTCGGACGGCGAAAAAGGCGTTGCGCTGTTTTTGCAGCCCACAGAGGAATTTTACAAAATTCAGCCGCCCGCAAAAAAAACATTGTCAATCAAATATTTATACAATTATTTAAAATCGTTTCGCTGGCAAATGCTCGGAATGTTTGCCCTGCTTTTGCTCGGTAGCGCGCTAACGCTCGTTTTTCCATTTCTCACGCAGGCGTTGATAGATAAAGGCGTGAATGCCAAAGACATACACTTTGTTACCGCCATTCTTTTGGCGCAACTCGCCGTGTTTTTCGGCTCAATAACCATCGAAATAATTAGGAATTGGTTGATGCTTTTTGTGGGTACAAAGTTGAGTATCAAAATAATATCCGATTTTTTGAAAAAACTGTTGCGCCTGCCGATAAAATTTTTCGACACCAAACTCAACGGCGATTTTCAGCAGCGCATTCAGGACAACGAGCGCATCGAAAATTTCCTTACTTCGCAATCGTTGCTCACATTTTTCTCAATCATCACTTTTTCAGTGTTTTTCGGCGTGCTTTG
Source organism: Prevotellaceae bacterium (assembly GCA_031270065.1). Taxonomy (GTDB): domain Bacteria; phylum Bacteroidota; class Bacteroidia; order Bacteroidales; family Paludibacteraceae; genus F0058. The sequence goes on from JAISYF010000224.1 coordinate 942, forward strand.
GTATTACGATTTCAAAATTTTGCTTATATATTTGTCATTAACCGTATTGTCAATTCTATGGTCGGTTTTTTGGTTGAGAAAACGGAAAATTCTAGACTATTTTCGCTTTCAGGAACGCTCTGCCAACCAAGAGTCGATTTACGAAATCCTCAACGGCGTAACGGAAATGAAACTCAATCAGTTTGCTGATTACAAGCGCAAAAAGTGGGAAGACATTCAGCAAAAACTTTTTAAACTCAATATCAGAATCCTTCGCCTCGACCAAGTGCAAATGTCCGGTTTTGAGTTTCTTAATCAGTTGAAAAACATCGTTGTTACCTTCATTGCAGCCGCTCTGGTAATAAAAGGCAACATCACGCTTGGCGCAATGATGAGCATTTCGTATATCATTGGGCAAATGAATTCGCCTGTAAATCAACTCGTTAACTTTTTTCGCGGACTGCAAGACGCAAAACTTTCGCTCGAACGCCTCAACGAAGTGCAAAACCACGAAGAAGAAGAACAGGGTAATCAATTGACTCTTAATAATTTACAATTACAAAATAATATCAGCGAAAACTTGCACATTCGTGGCATAAAAATAGCAAATGTGAGTTTTCAGTACGAAGGTCCGCACTCGCCTTTTGTGCTGAAAAACATCGACTTGCACATTCCCGAAGGCAAAATTACGGCGATTGTAGGCGCAAGCGGAAGCGGAAAAACTACGCTTATGAAACTTCTGCTGAAATTTTATCCCCCCATAGAAGGCGATATTTTTTATAATAATATAAATATCAATGATTTATCAGCCGAAAGTTTAAGGAAAAACATCGGCGTGGTGATGCAGGATGGCTTCATTTTTTCCGACACAATAGAGCGCAACATCGCCACCGGCGACGAAAATATTGACCGCACAAAACTGCAGAATGCAGTACAAATTGCTCATTTAGAAGAATTTATCGAAAGTTTGCCTTTGAAATTCAACACCAAAATTGGCGCAGCCGGCAACGGCATTTCGGGTGGGCAGCGGCAGCGCATACTTATTGCCCGCGCCGTTTATAAAAACCCGCACTACATCTTTTTCGACGAGGCAACAAGCGCCCTCGACGCCGAAAACGAAAAGAAAATTCACGACCGACTGCAGACATTTTTCAAAGGCAAAACCGTACTAATCATTGCGCACCGCCTTTCAACAGTCAAAAATGCAGACCAAATAATTGTGCTGAAAAACGGACAAATCGCCGAGCAGGGAACACACGCACAGTTAGTAGAACGCAAAGGCGAATATTTTAATCTGGTAAAAAATCAACTGGAACTGGGAGCGTAGGAGTTTCCTCAATAAATTGAATTTGGAAAACTCACACTTTTAGTATAATTTTGTGACACTTGCGTGTCGCAACTCATTTTGAAGCGTTGAGAATCTCATATTTGGCTTTTTTTTATTTGAAAGTATGCAAAGTCAAAGACGTCGCGGGTGTCGCATTGTCGAAGTCAACAGCAAAAAACTATCGACCGCAAAGGTATGAAATAAATTTTTACATTGGCGCTTTAAAGTGTGAAATTTTTTTGCACTTTTTGAGACTTTTTTTTTCACAACCATTCTACTATCTTAATTTCAATGTTTTTGTCAGCCGAAAGTTCCTTCAATTTATCTTCCGAAACTTTAATC
>JAISYF010000059.1 GCA_031270065.1 Prevotellaceae bacterium
TGGAACGAGCGCGGGAAACCGACAATTTGCAGCCGTTTTACAGTTTTATGTTTGGGCAATATAAAAAATTTTTAGAAAAGGAAATCAAAGCCGTTTAACGCCATTAATATTTCTATCAATATGAATACAGAATTAAAAAACACGTTGGCACAAGCCGACAAATTAAAGGCGCGTTTGCAGGCAGTCCGCCCGCTTGACGTTGAGGCTTTAAAAAAAATACAAGCCGCTTTTGAAATGGAATATACCTTTGAGAGCAACAGAATTGAGGGTAATACTTTGACTTTGCAGGAAACCGCGCTTGTTGTCAGCGAGGGCGTTACAATCGGCGGCAAAAGTATGAGAGAGCATTTAGAGGCGATTAACCACGCCCAAGCCGTTGAATTTATCAAAGAAATTGCCCACTCCTATATTGATATTACCGAGCGGACAATTAAAGAAATTCACGTCCTTATTTTGCACGGCAAAACAAAGAGCGGGCGGGGCGTTTCCGTTCCGTTCCTGTTATGATTGCAGGCAGTCGCCACATACCGCTACAGCCCTATTTAGTTGAGCCACAAATGGAAAAGTTTATAATTGACTACAAAGCAATGGAAACAGACGGCACACACCCGATTATTATTGCTGCCTTTTTGCACGATAAACTTGTAGAAATACACCCTTTTATTGATGGCAACGGCAGGATAAGCCGCCTTTTAATGAATTTGTATCTACTTTCAAAAGGTTTTACCATAACAAGTTTAAAAGCCGACAATGAGGCAAAACAGGCGTATTACAACGCATTGGAAACGAGCCACACCGAGAGCAACGCCGAGCCGTTCCGTTTGCTTGTAGCAAAGGCAGTTTGTCAATCAATGGAAAAGTATTTGAAAATAATTGAGTGGTAAAAATTACAGAAATATGGAAAAAAATATTACCATAAATTGATTATAGACGGTTGGTGCGGACAGCAGACAACATCGCTTGTACAGCAACATAGGCAACTGCGATGACGAAACTATTGAAACTTTACAAACTTGGCAACTTGTTAAAGAGTTCCGCAAAGACGCAGTTTTCTTTAAATTGTATAAAAATCCTCAATAATAATTGACAAAGCGGCATTTTTTTCTCTACAAATTAATGGTTTTTAAAATTTTTTCAACCATAATTTTATTTTCATATTTTTTTGAAAAAATTAATGCGTTTTGTGCTAAATTTTTGTACAAATCAAAATCTGACAAAATTTTAACTGTCTGATTTTCAATCTCTTTCAAATTATGCACATCAATTTTATAACCATTTACGCCATTTTCTACCAATTCCGCTACACCGCCGATTGTCGGCACAATCACAGGTAAGCCCGCCGTCATCGCCTCTAAAACCGACAGCCCAAAAGTTTCGATAAATTTCTCTTTGTTCGACAAATTTAGCAGCAAACTCGCCCTTTTGTAGAGTGGAATTACGTTAGATTGGCGGGAAATAATTTTTAGATTTTTAGGAAAACCAATTTTGTTTTTGGCAAAAAAAATCAAAATATTCTGTTCGCTTTCTCCTATAACGAGTTTAAAATTGTACTGCGGCAGGCGTTTTGCCAACTCAAAAAATTCTAACATTCCCTTATAAAACCGCAATGGCGAAAAAAGCAAAATTGTTTTTCGTTCAAAATTCTGCTGAAAATCAGGTGAAAAGGCATTGCAAAACTTTTCAGACAACGAATTTTCAATCACTTCTACGCCCTTTTTCCTCTGCAAAAAACTGCGCTGATATTCCGACACGCAAATAATTCTGTCGGCGCAAATCTGCATAATTCTACACAAAAATCGATAAAATACGCTCACCAAAAAAGCGTTTTCGTGATAATGGTAAATGATTTTTTTGCCGAGAATTTTCCCTGCTACCGCTGCCCCGACAGGTTTTATCGTGTTGATATAAAAAATCGCATTTTTAGCAAAAATATATTTAAAAGAATAAAAAAAAATAAAAATCTGCGAAAAAATATAACTAAAAGCGTCTTTTATTTTGTTTTTTGAATGTGAATACGGAAAATATTTTATCTGCAAATTTTCATATTTCAACGTATCCAAAACGCCGCCGCGCGAAGTAACCAAATCCACTTTCACGCCGCTTTTCAGCAAGCCATCAAGCGTATTCGCAAGCATCTTCGCGCTACCGCTAAAATCGTTCACAATATGAAAACAAGCTATTTTTTGCATATTTTTTTAACAAAGTTACATAATTTACAAAATTAACATATTTAATTTGTAATTATGTAAATAAAAAAGTACGTGTTAATTTGTATTTTCCGCCGCTTACCTACAAAAATAAGTGGCGGAATCTTATATTTTTATACCATATTCCGCCACTTATTTTTGTAGATAAGCGGCGGAAATTTTATATATCAGCAAACAAATCATCCATTGTTATCTCGCTTTGAATCTCGTTCAAATATTCGTTGCGCTTTGCACCAAAAGGACTTACAAGCGTGAAATGAATTGTCTTGTTTGTACTTGTATATTCTTGAAACAGAGCGATTTTGTTCTGAAAATCTGCATCATCGCTCTTTGTAATTTGATATGGTTTTGTCGAAAATTTTATCTCGCAAAGATTGATAACGTTATCTTTTCTGTCAATTACCAAATCAATTTGCGCACCGCCGTTTTTGTTAAAATATCGCCACGCGGAAGTGAAAGAAAGCACGCCGAAAATGCCCAATTTTTTACGCATTTGCGGCAAGTGCGAGGCGCAAAGTTTCTCAAACGAAAAACCGAGCCACGATTTGTAAGTTGAACTGCCGCCAATGTGCAGCCAATATCCGTCCGTCAGATTTTTTTTACCGTCAATAAAATTCAGGTAAAACATTGAAAAAAAGTCAATTAACTGATATAGTCGGTTTTTCTTTTTCTTGTTGAAACTGTCGTCAATACGAATAAAACCGCACATTTCCAACTCTTCGAGCATTTTTGTAAGCCGCCCGCCATCTGCAATTTGAGCGGTTTTTATAATTTCCTCTCGTGTTAAACCTTTGCTTTTTTCGCCAAGCACTTTGATAATTTTGATGTGATTTTCACTGCGTTTAAACAAAGACGAAAAGAGCCGTGAAAATTCATTGCGCAAAATACCGTTTTTTGTAAAAAACAGATTATCAATGTTTTGCGCAAGCCCAACTTCTTTCCTAATTTGTTCTAAATAAAACGGAATTCCGCCCATAATCATATAACACTCAACAATTTGCAGTCGTTTCATTGCAATTTTTCGCGATTTCAAAAACTGCTCAGTTTCGGCAAGCGTGAAAGGTTCGAGAAAAATTTGTTGCGTAACACGGTTGTGCAGTCCGCCGCGGCTATTGATAATTTTATTCATAATCCAAGACGTAGCCGAGCCGCAAGCAATGAGCAAAATATTGTTTCGCGCAGAGGCAAATGTGTTCCAAAAATACTCAAATGCCGATAGAAACCCCGATTTATTGTTGTCCAACCAAGGCAATTCATCGAAAAAAAGAATGAGTTTTTTCTTTGTTTGCGAGTTGGAAATATAGTGTTGCAGTTGCAGAAATGCGTCTTGCCAATTCGTTACGGCGGGGTATGGGTAACCGCTGTAAGTGTTGATTGCAGCGTTGAAATTGCGCAGTTGCGCCTTTTTATTGGTGTTTTCTGCACCCGAAAGGTAAAACGCAAAACGATTTGCGTAACATTCGCGTATCAAAAATGTTTTGCCAACGCGCCGCCGCCCGCAAACTACCACAAACTCCGCTTTGTTGGAACGTTCGTATTCTTCGAGCAAGCCGATTTCCTTTTTTCTGCCGATTATTTTATTCATAATCTTCATATTTTTTTCGGATGCAAAGATAATAAAAATTTTATTTTCCGCCAAATATCATAAAAAATAAGTGGCGGAATCTTATGTTTTTATACCACATTCCGCCACTTATTTTTATAGATAAGCGGCGGAAAATATTTTTTCCAAAATTTCCGCGCCATTTTTTCTTGAAAATTTTTCTCTATTTTCTGCCGAAACGCTGCCTTGTGTAAAGCCGTTTTTCTGCCATTCTGTGTATTTTTCTAAAATAAAATTTTCCACTTCCGCAGCATTGGAACTTGCTAATCCACAGCCGATTGAGTTGATTGTTTGCGCAAGTTCATCATTGTTGTTCGGCGTACAAAGAATTGGGCGGTTCGCACCAATGTACTCGAAAAACTTGGTAGTCATCATCCCAAAAACGCCGCTTTCTTTTGAGTTGCAAAGGGAAAGTAGAATGGAACTTTCATTCATTTTTTCGGGTAAATTTTCGTGTGGAATAAAATTTTGATAACTCATAGAATTGCAAATATTGAATTTTTTTGCAAATTTTGCGATAATTTGATGCGACTTTTTGTCGGAATACCACTGAACTACAAAATTTTGCATAAAAATTAAGTTTTTTTCTGCAAGATTTTTCAGCGCAGCAAACAAAATTTCAGGGTTTCGCAATTTTTCATTATAAATACTGCCAAAATAGGAAATCGTAAATTTTTCCGTTTTTTTGATGGCAGGAATAAAAATAGTTTCGTCAAAACCATTCAAAACAAGTTGCGTTTCAGGGTTAATTTTTTGCAATTTTTCAACGTGCCATTTTGAAATTGAAGTAACATTTTTCGCTATTTTTAATGCCTTATTTCGTCGATTAATATTGACTTTTCGGTAGCGATTAACAAAAATTTTGCCTAAAAAAGTGTGAGGTTTGTGTGCCACAACATAATCATTTTTCGGGGCTTGTTCAATTATATCACGAATGTCGGCGACAAAAGGAATTTGCATTTTTTGTGCAATTTTCGCCGCAGCACCAAACGGACAACTATTAAAAGATGAAGTGGCAAGCACTAAATCAAAATGTTTATTTTCAATAGTTTTTAGCGATTTCTTGTAAAAAAACCGATTTCTATCATCAAAAAACAAATTCAAAACAACCTTAAAAATCCATTCCAAACGAAACAAAAGATTATTTCTAAATCGGTAATAATCAAGCATATAAGCAGGAAAATCTGTCGGAATATATTTTTGTTCTGAGTGATACTCATATATCAAAGTCAAGTGCCAACCTTTTTTTACAAGATAAGAAAAAAAATAACGTATCCGCACTCCAAAAGCAGGCGGCACAAAGACATCGCAAAAAATTAAAATATTTTTTTGATTACTCATTTTTTTGTTATCAAATTTTCTTCGCAATGCGGATAATTTTTATTTTTTTCAAAAATTTTATAGTATATTAATAGCATATAACGGCAAATTTGTCAGCCAACTCTCCTGTTTGTACTTTGTCAATGAGGATTTTATGGCTATTTTAGGATTATTTCTTTCGCAATATACTTTAAAACTTGCCGCTTGCAGATTTTCACCCGCTTTTACTTCAATCGGTATCAATTCGCCGTCTTCATTTTCAATTATAAAATCAAGTTCGTAACGCCCATTATCAAACGGAAAATAATTGATTGATATATCGTCTTTTAACAATAATTGCTGAAACGCATACTGCTCTGTTAAAGCACCTTTGAACTCCTCAAAAACCGCATCGCCGTCAATAAGAGTTTTTGCTTTGAGTTTCGACATTGCGCCGAGCAGTCCCAAATCGTTGTGATAGAGTTTGAAAGCCGAAAAATCCTGATAAGCGACAAGCGGCGCAGCGGCTTTGGCGATTGCGTAAATTTTATGTAAAAGTCCTGCATCTGAGAGCCATTGAATTGCCACCTCAAATTCTTTCGCTCTCGCGCCTTCTTTCAAAACTCCATAAATAAATTTTTTGTTTTGCTTTGCTAATTGAGCGGGAATGCTATCCCAAATCATATTTATTCGCGGCAAAATATCTTTCGGAGCGTGTTTTGAAAAGTCGTTTCGATAACTTTTTAGAATTTTGTTTTGTATTGTTCTCGCCTTTTTCCAATCTTGATTTTCGGCAAATGCAGCGACGGCTTCGGGCATTCCTCCAACATAAAAATAGTATTTCAGATATTCCTTAAACTTTTCGGCAAAGAGAGACAACATATCATATAATTTTTCGTCTAAAATTCGTGCCAAACCGTTTTTTTCGCCCATTGCAAGCAGAAATTCATAAAACGACATTGGGTAAAGCGTCAGCAAATCGACTTTTCCTACGGGAAACGATTCGTCAGGGTGAATGTTAATACCAAGCAATGAACCTGCGGCAATAATATGATACTCACGTGCTTCCTCGCAAAAATATTTCAACGAAGTAATGCCTCGCGGCGCGATTTGAATTTCGTCAAGCACAATAAGCGTATCTTCTGGCGTAATTTTTAACCCAGAATAGAATGCAAAAGCGGTAATTAGCCGTTTGGGGTCAAGGTCGTGTTGAAAAATCCCCTGCATTTCGTCTGCCCGTTCAAAATTAATATACACCACTTGGCGATATTCAGTTTTGCCAAACTCTTGAATAAGCCAAGTTTTTCCTACCTGTCTTGCCCCTAAAAATATGAGTGGTTTTTTATTTTTATCTAACTTCCACTTTATTAGTTGTTTAATGCTTTCTCTATACATTTTTTAGCAGTAAAATTGATTATAAAATTACACTTTTCAGCAGTAAATTACGCCCTAAAACCACACTTTTCAGCAGTAAATCACGCCTTAAAATTACACTTTTTAGCAGTAAATTATGCCTTAAAAACACATTTTTCAGCAGTAAATCACGCCCTAAAATTACACTTTTCAGCAGTAAATTACGCCCTAAAAACACACTTTTCAGCAGTAAATCACGCCCTAAAATTACACTTTTCAGCAGTAAATTACACCCTAAAATTACACTTTTCAGCAATAAATTATGCCTTAAAAACACATTTTTCAGCAGTAAATTACACCCTAAAATTACACTTTTCAGCAGTAAATTACGCCCTAAAACCACACTTTTCAGCAGTAAATTGCGCCTTAAAATTACACTTTTCAGCAGTAAATTATGCCTTAAAAACACACTTTTCAGCAGTAAATCATGCCTTAAAATTACATTTTTCAGCAGTAAATTATGCCTTAAAAACACACTTTTCAGCAGTAAATTGCGCCTTAAAATTACACTTTTCAGCAGTAAATTACACCCTAAAATTACACTTTTCAGCAGTAAATCACGCCCTAAAATTACATTTTTCAGCAGTAAATTACACCCTAAAATTACACTTTTCAGCAGTAAATTATGCCTTAAAAACACATTTTTCAGCAGTAAATTACACCCTAAAATTACACTTTTCAGCAGTAAATTATGCCTTAAAAACACACTTTTCAGCAGTAAATTACGCCCTAAAACCACACTTTTCAGCAGTAAATTACGCCCTAAAACCACACTTTTCAGCAGTAAATTGCGCCTTAAAATTACACTTTTCAGCAGTAAATTGCGCTTTAAAATTACATTTTTCAGCAGTAATTTACGCTGCAAAATTACACTTTTTCGCAGTAATTTCCAAATATTTCTTACACTTTTCAGCAGTAATTTTTTTTTTTAGCCACAGAAAACACAGAATTTAGTTTCTGTGTATTTCTGTCTTTTCTGTGGCAAGTATTATTTTAGCCGCAATTTCTGCCGCCTTTCCGTTTCCGTAAAGGTTGAGCGAAAAGTCGGATTTTCGGTTGATTAGCGTGAAAAATGCTTGACAAATTTTTTCAGGATTGCTACCTGCGAGAATATTAAATCCGTTCTCTACAAGTTCTGTCCATTCTGTTTGCTCGCGCAGGGTAACGCAATTTTTCCCAAAGAAAAACGCCTCTTTTTGCACGCCGCCACTGTCGGTAATTACTGTTTTGCACGACTTCAAAAGCATTATCATATCAAAATAACTCACAGGTTTAATGATGCGGAAGTAGGTTTTAATTCCCTGATTTTCAATGATTTTTCGGGTGCGCGGGTGCAGCGGAACAACCACAGACATTTCGCTATTTATTTCATTCAACGCCGAAATGATATTTTGCAAATTTTCGGGTATATCAGTGTTCTCTTGACGATGAATTGTGGCAAGCGCAAACTGCTGTAAATCTATTGTTTGCAGAATATTCGATTTTTTCTCCGCCTTTTTGGCATAAAAAATAGCGGTATCCTGCATCACATCGCCGTTTTTAACGATTGCGGGATTTTGACAATTAAAACCCTCGCGTTGCAGGTTTTTTACAGCCGTTTCTGTGGGACAAAAAAGCACAGATGAAATTCTATCGGTCAAAATTCGGTTGATTTCCTCAGGCATATTCATATTGAATGAGCGCAATCCAGCCTCAACGTGAATGACGGGAATGTGCATCTTTACCGCCGCCAACGCCCCTGCAAGCGTGGAATTGGTGTCGCCATAAACGAGAACGCCGTCAGGTTTTTCGTTTTCCAGAATCCGCTCAATTCCATCCAACATTCGCCCTGTCATTGCGCCGTGCGGCAGCGAGTGAATATCAAGGCGGTATGCAGGCGCAGGTATGTCCATTTCCTCGAAAAACACATCCGACATATTGCTGTCGAAATGCTGTCCTGTGTGTATAATCCATTCATTAACGCCGATTTGCGCAAATTGTCGGCTCAACGCGGCGGCTTTTATAAACTGCGGGCGTGCGCCTATTATGGTAATGATTTTTTTCATAAATGATTTACAGAATTTTCAAAATTAACATATTAATATTTTATTTGTGAATTTTGAAAATTTGTAATTATATTAATTGTTATTTTAATTTTTCCAAAATAATATTTTCTAATTCATTTGGCTCAATATCAAGCACATACGCTGAATGTGCGGCGATAGAGATATTGCCTGTTTCCTCCGAAACGATAATTGTAACCGCGTCTGTGCGTTCTGCAATGCCGAGTGCGGCGCGGTGGCGAAGTCCGAGATTTTTTGGAATATCTGGATTACGCGAAATGGGCAAAATTGCGCCCGCAGCCACAATTTTATTGTCGGCAACAATCAATGCGCCGTCGTGCAGCGGCGAATTTTTAAAGAAAATATTTTCAATCAATCGCGTATTTATTTCTGCATTTATAACTTCTCCTGTGTCGATACAGTCCTGCAAATTTGCCGATTTTACAATCACAATCAATGCTCCTATTTTGTTTTTCGACATATTTCGGCAAGCGTCAGCGATGTTTTTTATTGGCAAGGCGGACTGCTCGTTAGGTTTTAAGAAATGTAATTTTTCTAAAAAACTGCGAAAATGTTTCCAGTTGTTGCGCGAGCCGATTCGCGAGAAAAACCGCCTAATTTCAGCTTGAAAAATTACAATCAAAGCAACGCCACCGACATTGAAAATGCCGTTAAAGATTGAGCCAAGCAGTTTCATTTTGAAAATCTGCGTTACAAAAAACCACATCAGCAGAAAAATTATCAGTCCGATAAAGATGTTTTTTGCGCCAGTACCGCCAGTCCAAATGTAGCATTTATACATCAAAAATGCCACAAGCACCACATCAATTATGTCAATCCATTGAAAAGTAACCATTTTTTAAAATTTTTCGGCAAAGATACTAAATTTTTTTTAGACACAAAAAAGGGCAACCCTAAAAGCCGCCCTGATAAATCTAAAACCTAATTTTATCGCCTGAAATTTTGTACTCTCCATTATTATTGGTATAATAAATCAATCCGCAATAAAGTCCTTTTGGCAAGTTTAAATAAAAAGTGCGGGAATCGTATTCAAATGCGTTAGGAAGTTTCTTTTCCAAAATAATTTTACCGTCTATCGTGAAAATTCTTACGGTAATGTCCTTCGCGTCAATAGGGAAATAGACCATAATTTCGCCGTTTTTTGAAATCTCGGCATTTGAAATATCATTCACAAAATAGGGTCTGTCGTTTTTGGCAACTATCGGTGTTATTATTGTTCCGTCAAAATACTCTTTGATATATCGCAATCCCGCTACAGCATTTATTTTTCCAAAGCCCCAAAGGTTGCTGCCGTCAGCGGAAATATTACCTGTGTTGGAGTCTTTTCTCGAAGTTTTGGCAATCACTTCGCGGATTTGTTCAGGCGTAAGGTCGGGCTTCATTTGCAGCCAAAGCGCAATCACGCCTGCCGCAAAGGGCGATGCCATTGAAGTTCCCTGCATTGATCCGAAGTAGTAAGTTTTTCCATTAACATTTTCTTTTACAGTCAAAAACTGCTTGTAGCTGTTGATAATTGAATTTGTGCTTTGGTACGAGGAGATAAGAATTTGTCCCGGCGCGGCTACATCTGGTTTTGTTCTGCCGTCAGGAGTTAATCCTCTACTTGAAAACGATGCCAAAGTACCAATGCTTTCGCCTGTCGGGTAGGTATCTCCATCGAGGTTTGTCCAACGATTTTTTGAGTTGTATGCGCCGACAGAGATTGTCCGCTTGCCTGTTCCTCCAATTTCGCCCATAGTGGAATTGCCGTTGCCCGAAACCCAGCCTGCAAGTCCTTTTGAGGCAAAACCAAATTCTCCACACCAACCATTAACCTCGCAATTTTCGGCGGAAAATATTTTTATTCCGATAGCACTATTTGAGGAGAATTCCTGCAAATCTACTATTACAAAAGCGTTTGCGCGGTTATTTTCAGTATATTTTTGAGTATAAACGTAAATTTGCGAGGTAGAAAAATTTGCAGAAAATTCTCCCTCTGTATTCACATTTATTATATTAGACGACTTTATAACATTTGTATTGTTATATTCCACAAATTGAATTTTGTAACTTTTATTCGGCTCGCCCCAAAAATCTGCGTAGAAATAGCCATTGTTTATATAGCTCGGAATACCAAAAAATGACTTTAAAGTATCATTTTCGCTTTCAAATTTTTTTGAAATATGAATTGGGCTAATGCCTTCGTTGCCCGCTGCGCCGACAAAAATATGTCCTTCGCCGACAATATTGTCGCAAGCGCGGTCGAATACCGAAGTGCCGTCGTGCGGTCCAATATGCGATCCCATACTGACATTGACTACCGCGGGCTTTTTTACGCTGTCGGCGTGGTCGAAAACGTATTTTATGCCGTCAAAAATTTCCATATTTGTCCAATCCTGCGAATATCGAACGCTTACAAAAACCAAATCCGCCTCAGGTGCAACGCCGTAGAAATTGGCGTTGTCAGACTTGTACGCGCCCGCAGCAATGCCAGCAACGTGCGTGGCGTGAGTTTCGTGAGTTACATCGCTAACAGCATCCAAAATTGCTTTTTTTGTAGTGTATTTTTTATTTTTTGTCTGGTTCCAAACTTTTTTTACGCGCAAATCCGTACCAGATTTATCGTAAAAATTAATGTGTCCGTACTCGAAACCAACATCTACAACGCCCATCACAACGCCCTTTCCGCGATAAGACATCGGCAACGACAGCCCGTTATGCACCGAATCAACTCTGCCCTCAATTCGCGCCAAGTCCATTTTTAACTTTGCAGGCACGCCAGCCTCAATGCGCTTAACTTCGGGCAAAGCAGCAATATTTTCGATTTGCGAAACAGGCACTTTTGCCGTAACAATGTTTCCTGCAACAGAATTTATCTCTATGCCAAGATTGTCAAGCACCTGAAAATCAGCGTTTTCATAAAATTCAATAAAAACGCCGACTTGTTCATTGCCGTTTTCATTTTTTAACAAAGATTTCAAAGCCGATTTTTGGCGCAAAACGGTATCTTTTTGCACACTCAAAATTGCCCTTGTAAAAGGCGACAGTTTCGCATTATTTTGTCCAAAAACTGGAATAAAAAATATTGTCGAAAATATAAAAATAATAGATTTTTTCATTAGATAAGACTTTAATGATTTGAAAATTTGAAAATTTGAGAAAGACATTTAATGATTTTCAAATCATCAAATTTTTGCAAAGGTACATCTTTTTATTTGCAATTCAAGCAAATAAATTAAGATTTTTTTATGAATGATATTTTTTGTAATTTTGTACGCTTTTTTTTATCACAAAAAATTAATAATTAAAATATGAAAATTGCAATAGTTGGTACGGGCTACGTTGGTTTGGTTACAGGAACGTGCTTTTCGGAAATGGGCATTGACGTTACTTGCGTTGATGTTGATAAGAAAAAAATTGACAATCTGAAAAACGGAATAATTCCTATTTTTGAGCCTAATTTAGAGGAAATGGTTAAGAAAAATTTTAATGCAGGTCGCCTGTATTTTACTACTGACTTAACCGAAGTGCTTGATAATGTGGAAGTTGTGTTTAGCGCAGTAGGCACTCCGCCCGATGAAGATGGCAGCGCAGACTTGCGTTATGTTCTTGAAGTGGCGCGCACAATCGGCGCAAATATGAATAAATATGTGCTTGTAGTTACCAAAAGCACTGTTCCTGTTGGCACAGCAAAAAAGGTAAAAGCGGCTATTCAAGGTGAGTTGGACAAGCGCGGTGTGAATATTCCGTTTGACATTGCCTCAAACCCTGAATTTCTCAAAGAGGGCGCGGCAATTAAGGATTTTATGGGTCCCGACCGCGTTGTTGTGGGCATCGAAAGCGAACGGGCAAAAGAGTTGATGGACAAACTTTACAAGCCATTCACGCTCAACCACTACCGAATGATTTACACCGACATTCCTTCTGCGGAAATGATAAAATATGCCGCAAATGCAATGCTTGCTACACGAATTTCGTTTATTAACGACATTGCGAATCTCTGCCAACTTGTAGGCGCAGACGTAAATATGGTGCGTCAAGGCATCGGCTCGGACAGCAGAATCGGCAACAAATTTCTTTACCCAGGCTGCGGTTACGGCGGCAGTTGTTTTCCAAAAGATGTGAAGGCGTTGATAAAAACAGCAGCGCAAAACGGCTACAATATGCAGGTTTTGCAGGCGGTTGAGGCGGTAAATGAAACACAAAAAACAATTTTGTTTGAAAAATTAAATCGAATTTTCAAAAACGATTTGAAAGGCAAAAATATCGCGCTTTGGGGTTTGGCATTTAAGCCCGAAACAGACGATATGCGCGAATCTACCGCGTTGGTAATGATTGATTTGCTAACAAAAGCGGGTTGCAAAGTGAAAGTTTATGACCCTGTTGCAATGGACGAATGCGAGCGCAGAGTGGGCAAAAAAGTGCAGTATTGTAAAGATATGTACGATGCCGCCGTTGATGCCGATGCGCTGATTTTGCTGACGGAATGGAAAGAATTTCGCTTGCCTGCGTGGAATGTTTTAAGTAAAGTTATGTCGCAAAAAATCATTCTTGACGGCAGAAATATTTATGACAAAAAAGAAATGAGAGAAAACGGATTTGAGTACGAATGTATTTAAAAAAACATCGCTCGGCTACCAAAGAAACAGCCTCGAAATTTCGAGGCTGTTTTTATATCGAACGCTTTTCCGTTGTCAGAGAAACATTTATTTTTTGTTTTTGCTTACTCTGTTTTGGTAACGGCTCATAAATTTATCAACGCGACCAGCCGTATCTACAAGTTTCGATTTGCCTGTGTAGAACGGGTGCGAAGTGTTAGAAATTTCGAGTTTTACCAATGGATAAGTTACCCCATCAATTTCGATGGTTTCTTTCGTAGCAACGGTAGAACGAGTGATAAAACTATCATCATTCGACATATCTTTGAATACTACGGGTCGATAATTTTCCGGATGAATGCCTGTTTTCATTTTTATTTTTTTAAATTAAATTATGCTTCTAAAAATCGGGCTGCAAAGGTACGATTTTTTTTTGATTAATAAAAATTTTTCTAAAAATAATTTTTAATAAACGTCAATTACCTCAATTTCAGATGGTTGCGTAATTTTATCACCGATTTTAAATTCTTTTTCAACAGGTTTATTTTCTAAAATTTCCGAGTTTTCATCATAATTTTCATCATTTTTCTGAATTTTTTCTTTCTCTGCTATACGCGACATTCCAAGAATTAGCCCGAAAAACGCGCTTATTACCACAATCGACGAGCCGCCTTTGCTGATTAACGGTAGCGTTTGCCCTGTAACGGGGAAAAAGCTGAGATTTACGCTGATGTGCAAAGCTGCCTGCAAAGCGATTACCAGCGTTGCGCCAACAATGACCACAGACGAAAAAACGGTTTTAGATTTGCGTATCAAAACGCCTGAACGGTAGAGTAAAATAACGTACAAAAATATCACGAAAAACGCCAAAAGCCAGCCGAATTCGCCCACAATAAGCGCGAAAACAAAGTCGCTCGATGCATCTGGCAGACGGTTGCGCCAAACGCTGCTGCTCGCAGAAGGTCCTAAAAATTTTCCCTCATAAATAGCGCATTGCGAAAGGACAACCTGAAAATTTTCCTCAATAAAATCCTCTTTTTCATAATCAACCAATTTGTCCCAATTTTTAAATATTTTGTTAAATTCTCTGTGATTTACAAATCGGTTTTTCCAAGTTTCCCAACGAAATTTCTGCAAAATCGAAAGCGTCATATATGGAAGCCGCTTTTTTAGAAACGGCGGTTTTGCAAGAATTGTGTCGGTGTTGTTGGTTTCATAATTTTTCCGAAAAATAGTGTCATACTCAATTTTTTTGTATGAAACAACCCTTTCGTTACGCATTGTTTCAGGGTTGTATTTTACTGATACAGAGCGGTTTTTACCGAACTCGTTATAAACTTTATCAGGCACAATAGCCGAAATGCCGAGTATTATCAACGCAGCAGCAATCGGAATAGACACCCAAATCAGAATGTTGCGCAACGGCATAGAGCCTACAATCATCATTACCAAAATCGGAAAGGCAATCAGCCCCGCCATTGAAAGATTCATTGGAAAAATCAGCCCGATTGTAAGCAGCGTAATCCAGCAAAAATGCCTGAAATATTTTTTCAAAAATTCTGTATCTTGAAATTTGTCAATAAAATACGCAGCAACCACAATCAAGGTCAATTTTGCGAACTCAGACGGCTGAAAAAAACCCAAGAAAGTCCGCGATGCGCCCTGATGCGACTTGCCCGCAACAAGCAAATAGAGCAGTAGCACCACTGACACCGCCAGCAAGAAAAACGACACAAGCCTGATGTTTTCCCTACTCAAATTATAGAAAATCCACAACATTCCAAACCCGAGAATCAAGTGAATGATATGGAAAAACACTGGCGAAACCACCGCATCATTGCTGCCGATAAGCCTTGACGAAGCCACGAAAAACACGAAAATAGAAATTATCACAAGCGAAAAATATACAGCCCAAATCTTGCTGTCGCCTTTTAATCTGTTTTTAAAAAAATCTTTTAACATAGTTTTTATTAAAGTTTAAATTGTAAAAATTAAATAGTAAAGATTAAATTAGAATGTAAATTTATTTTCTAAACTTTACTCTTTAACATTTAATATTTGTTATAGTTTTCTCACATTTTCTTTAAATTGTCTGCCTCTGTCTTCATAGTTTTGGAACAGGTCAAAACTTGCGCAGCAGGGCGAAAGCAGCACCGTATCGCCGTGTTTGGCAACATCGTATGCCGCCGCAACAGCATCTTGCATAGATTTTACCTCGACAAACGGTATTTTCCGTTTTCGTTCTTTTGCGGAAAAGAAATTTTTAAGTTTTTCGTTATCAACGCCAAGAAAAATCAGTGAACGCGCTTTTTCATACGTCAAACTCTCGATTTCGGTGTAGTCGTTGCCTTTGTCGGTGCCGCCAAGTATTAGTACCACAGGCGTTTGCATACTTTTCAGGGCGTACCATGCGGAATTTACATTGGTTGCTTTCGAATCGTTGATATAGCGCACGCCGCGCACCGAAGCAACGTATTCCATACGGTGTTCTACGCCTGTAAAATTTTCGAGCGAGCGGCGAATGTTCTCTTTGCTGATGTTGGCAAGTTGCGCTGCAAGCCCTGCTGCCATTGAGTTGTAGAGATTATGCGTTCCCCGCAATAATATTTTTTCAAGTTCCATTACCATAGTATTTTGAGGATTTTTAGAGTTTATTATTAAATTTTCATTTTCGGTAAATGCCTGTGTTTCAACGGCATCACCTGTGGCGGCAAGGCGCGCCTTGCTCCTACATTCCGCAAACGGAAATAATTGCGCCTTAATATCGCGTTTTTCGATTTCTTTTTTCAAAACATCGTCGTCATTCCAAAAAATAAATGCGTCTTCGGCGGTTTGGTTTTGCAAAATGCGAAATTTTGCGTCAATATAATTCTGAAACTGATAATCGTACCTGTCCAAATGGTCGGGTGTGATATTGAGAATTACCGACACGTCGGCGCGAAAATCGTACATTCCGTCAAGTTGGAAACTGCTCAATTCCAGCACATAATAGTCAAAATCGTTTTCCGCCACCTGCCGAGCAAAACTCTTGCCGACATTGCCCGCAAGCCCGACATTCAGCCCCGCGTTTTTGAGAATGAAGTAGGTGAGCATTGTGGTTGTGGTTTTGCCGTTGCTGCCTGTAATGCAGATTTTTTTCGCGTTCGTGTAGCGGCTCGCAAACTCAATTTCCGAAATAATCGGAATCTTTTTTTCTTTTAAATGCTTGATAATTGGGGCTTTGTCGGGAATGCCGGGAGATTTTACAACTTCTAATTGAGAATTACTTGCGTCTTCGCCTGTAATTCGTAATTCGTAATTCGTAATTGTATTTAACGCCTTTTCGTGCGTCTTTTCCTCAAACTTTATTCCTTTGTCTATCAACGTTTTGCGATATTCGTCTTTGATTTCCAACAAATCGGACACAAACACGTCATAACCTTTTTTCTGTGCCAAAATCGCCGTTCCAACGCCGCTTTCGCCTGCACCAAGTATGATTAATTTTTTCATATCTGATATATAATTTTAATGTTGTTGTTTTTTCCACAGGTTACGGCTGCGCCTTACCTGCGGTTATTGAAATTGCGCCCTATCGGGCTTAAATACAAATGCGTTTTTTCTCTTTTTCCACAGGTTGCGGCTGCGCCTTACCTGCGGTTATTGAAATTGCGCCCTATCGGGCTTAAATACATAATGCGTTTTTTCTTTTGCTATAATATTTTTTTTATTAATTCTAAAAATTGTGTTAATTTTGTTTATAAAACTAACACCAATGCCCCCGCCGCTATCAGCGCGCCGCCGAGAACTGTTTTTAAGTCCATCGCCTCGCCGAGAAACAGCGCGGCAAAGAGCATCACAAACACCACGCTCAACTTGTCAAGCGGGGCTACTTTTGACACATTGCCCGTTTCCAACGCCTTGAAGTAGAAAATCCAAGATGCGCCCGTAGCCAAGCCCGAAAGCACAAGAAAAATCAGATTTGTGCGCGTAAGTTCTTTTGTTTCTTTGAGTTGCCCGCTGAGCAGCACAATGCCCCACGCCATAATCAGCACTACGGCGGTGCGCACAGCGGTCGCCATGTTTCCGCTAACGCCCTTCACGCCGATTTTCGCCAAAATTGCCGTCGCTGCCGCAAAAAGAGCCGATAAAATTGCATAAAATTTCCACATATTGTCTGAACTTTGATTTTAAAATAATTTATTTTAATTATTATATTTTTTAAAAATAAATACACGTTTTTCATAAAAGATACTAATCGTTTAAAATTTGATAACTAATCGTTTTATCATTGCTTTTACTATAATTTTATGAAATGGGCGAATAACAAAAAAGTAAACTTTCCCCAAAGCATTATGAAAATGGACAACCGTTATAATACTTATTTTCAACAGAT
>JAISYF010000102.1 GCA_031270065.1 Prevotellaceae bacterium
CAATGCTAACACACAGAATATCAGCGTGATACCCCAACGCAAAATCCAACGCGGCGGGCGCGAAAGAATTTCCTGCACCTCGTCAGAACGAAGTTCAATATTTTTAGTTGAATTTTCCACAAATTAGAACATATACTCATTGTTTATTTTCTATTTTATCATAATAACCTGCTTTTTTGAGTTTAACATAAATCTTAAAGAAATCCTCTAATCGCCCTTTGTAATTTGTGCAACATTCAGAATTACAATTTTCAAACTCGTTTTCTATTCGATGAAAAGGACATCCTCCATTACACAAAGGTAAATATGAGCATCTTTTACAGGCGTCGTTATCAAGTGGGTCTGCACCAAATAAAAAACGATTGAGTTGTGCGCTATTTACTGTTTTGTAACCATTATTAGTCAATTTTGCAAAGGCATAAGTTTTTTTCCCTATGTTCTCCCAACATTTATATAAATAGCCGTCTGGGTCTATACCATAGGCGTTTTTATTTCTTACTGCGCATTCCGTTAAAAATTGTTGTGGGTAGTTAAGCCAATATGATGGAATTTTATGATTGTATGTTAAATTCAAAATAAAATCAACTTGTTCTTTTCTATCAAAAAAAATGTCTGTGTTTTCATTTTTATTTCTATTCATTACAAAAGCCAATGAAATTCCGACTTTTTTATTTACATATCTCTCTGTTATAAAATGATATAGTTCTATATAACTATCTGCATTTTGTTTTGTAAGATTTACTCTTATAACAACTCTAACTTCTGGGGCTAATTCTGTGATTAAATCAATTTTTTGAATGGTCTTTGAAAAAACATCATTGCAATTTTTGTCTGTTTTTACTTGATTATGAAATTCCTTTGTACCGTCAAGTGTAATTTGTATTGACGAAATTTCAACCTGTTTTATTATATCAATCATTTCAGGCGTTATCAAATACGCAGTTGTAATAATGTCAGAATAATATTTTCCTTTCCATATTGGACGAAATTTGTCATAAAAATATTTTATTTTGTCTATTGCCATAAGCGGTTCACCTCCAAACCAAGTCAAATGCATAGTTTCAATATTTTTATGTGAATTAACGAAAGTAATTAAATTGTCAAGAGTTTTTTCAGAAATGTATATTTTTTCGTGTTTTTCAAAACAATAATGACAATTAAAACAGCAGTCCATTGTTGGCGAAATGGTTAAATTAAAAGTGTTTTGCGTATTTCTTACTCCACTCAACCATGATTTATAAAACAAAAATTCATCAATTCGATGTTCTGTTATAAAACGTTTTTCTTTCAAAATAAGTAAAAGTTCGTTATCTATTTTTTTTTCAGAAAATTGCGAATTTTCTGAAAAAAAAGCAAAACTATCTTTATCTATTTCTAAAAGAGCATTTGAGAGTGTATTATAGATATAAAATTCGCCTTCTATTTCAAAGGCGAAAGTATATTGTGATATTTGCATTTTTATAATTTATTTTATATATTTTTTATAAAATTTATGAAAATTAGTTGCCTTGTAAAAATCTTGTAAAAATGGAATAAATAAGTCGCCCCATTTTTGATTTTTCTTACAAAATTCCAAATAATTAACATCTGGCAATGCCGCTACTCTATTTTTTTCAATTAGAATAACATTTTTCACTGAGGTCGCCTCTTCGCACCCAAAAGTATATTCTGCCCACTCGTTTTGCAAATATCTAATCAAAATATGACTTTTGTATTTTGCAAAATATTTGTCAATACTTTGTAGATACTGCTCCGAAAGTGGATTGGCAAAACAATCGCTTTTTTCTGCCAATTTAAAGACAATATTTACCAATTCGTCTTTTTCATCAACGGTTGAACGCTGAGACACAGCAGGTTGAAAAAATAATCCTGCAAAAATTAAAAATAATAATGATTTTTTCATAAAAATATTAATTAAAATAATGTTAATAATTTTAGGTTGTGTGTAACCGACTTGACTACACACAACCTTTTTTATTACAATTTTAGCAAATTTGAGCCTAAATATGGTTGCAAATTTGTAAATGAATTATAAGATGCTGTGCCGCATCCTTTAAACATTGTTGTAGACGGACAAATAAATAAATCCGTTTCACTTGGACAATTGATATAAGGGTTACTGCATTTTACATACAATTTACATAAACTTGAATCGTAACCACCATTGCCACAACCGTGAGTACATTCTCCTCCTTTTAGGTTTGAGAGTTCGCCTTTTGACAATCGTCCTTCTTCGATAATATTAAATTTTCGCATATCAAAAAATTGTTTTAAATTTATAAATAACTTGCCAAAGAAATTTCTCTGTAACCAGAAGTTTTATCACTGCAAACTTCATATTTTTTTCCATCGCAATTTGTCTGATATGTTTCCCAACAATACAATTTACAATTTGCACTAAAAACCTTAGAACAACTTTCTATAAATTTAGAGCATTTTTTCTCTAAATTCGTATTTGTACCACCTTTGATGGCAGACATTTCAAAGGCACTTAATCTGCCCTCTTCAATTACTTTAAATTTTTTGTTTTGCATAATTTTTTAAATTTTTAGAATTAAACATTAAAATTAATTATGCAACAAAGTTAGTACATATTTTTTTACAATTAACATAATGGTCAAGTTATCTAATAAGTGGTCGTTTTCAACTAATAAACGGTATATTTTTACAAATAAACGGCTATAAAAATCAGTACAAAAGTAATCATTTTTTCAATAATTCTGAAATAAAATGTAATTTTCTGCGCGAAATTTTAAAATTTAGATTGTTACAAAGCGTTATTGTCGGATTTTTGCCAAATTTAATGGTGTTTATATATCTCAAATTCACTAATGTACAGCGATTTATGCGCAAAAAATTAACTTCTGCAAGTTCCAATTCAAACTCTTTTAGAAGTTTAGAAACATTTATGCAACTGCCAGAAATTATGTAAATTTGGCACATATAACTACTACAAACTATGTGCGTAATCTCGTCAATAGGCACTAAATTTGCTTTGTTTCGTTCTTTTATGATAATTTTATCATTTTCCATTTACATAACCTTTTATTTTTTTCTTACAGATTTTTTAGTAATTTATCAACGATTATCTATAAAATCTATGTTCTATGTCCCAAGTTCAAGTTGATTTTTGACCAGCGTATAATACTCGCCTTTTTTGGCGGTAAGTTGCTCGTGCGTGCCTTCTTCGACAATTTTTCCGTTATCAAGAACTATAATTTTGTCCGCATTTTTTACTGTCGAAAGGCGGTGGGCAACAATAATTGCTGTTTTTTCTATAAAAAATTTATTCAGATTTTCCATTATAACTCGCTCATTATTAGCGTCTAACGCATTGGTCGCTTCGTCGAAAAAGAGAAAATCGGGATTTTTGTAAATCGCCCGCGCTATCAAAATCCGCTGCCGTTGCCCTTGACTTACTCCCTTGCCCTCCATTCCGATTTTGGTGTTGTATTTCAACGGCAAATTTTCTATAAACTCCTGAATATTAGCCGTTTGCACAGCATTTAAAAGCCGTTTTTTGTCAATTTCATCAACACCTACCGCGATATTATTTGCGATTGTGTCCGAAAAAATAAAGCCATCTTGCAAAACCGCAGACGTGTGTTGCCGCCAAAGATGAGGGTTAATGTCCTGTAAATCAACGCCATTTTTATCCACAGATTTCACAGATTGACACAGATTATGCTCGCCGAAAATGCGCGAATTATCTTCTGTTAACGTATTTGCGGCTGTATTATTTGTATTTTCTGTGTTAATTTTTGGATTATTTTTAAACAAAATTTTTCCTTTTTGCGGTTGATAAAAGCCCAAAAGCAGTTTCACAATCGTGGTTTTGCCGCTGCCGCTTGCGCCGACAATCGCGGTGGTTTTGTTGCGCGGAATGGTCAAATTCAACTCCTCCAAAACAAAATCGCGCAATGCGCCGTCATAACTGAAACTTACGTTTTCAAAGATAATATCTTGATTTTCAGGAATTTCTGAAAGTTTATTTTCGATTGTCTGCTCCTCATCTTCGCGGTTATGAACTTCGTTTAACCTTTCTAAACTAATTTTTGCATCCTGCGCGCTCTGCACAAAGCCAATTACCTGCGAAATGGGCGAAGAAAGTTGCCCGATAATGTAAGAAACTGACATCATCATACCCAAAGTCATACCTCCTTCTATAACGGCGCGGGCAGATAAGTAACTGATTAACAGCGAAGTAATCTGCGTAAAAAATACCGAGCCGAGTTGCTGATACTGCCCCAAAGCAAGCCCTTTTACGCTAATTTTAAAAAGCGCAACCTGTATTCGTTCCCATTTCCAACGCTGCTGTTTTTCACAATTATTAAGTTTTATTTCCTGCATTCCTGTTACAATTTGCACGAGATTGCTCTGTTCCGCCGCCGATTGCGTGAATCGCGCCATATCAAGTTTTCTGCGCCAACGCAAAAAAAGCGTTATCCAAAGCACATACAAAATATTTCCAACAAGAAAAACAACCAGTATTTTTGGGCTGTAATACGCTAATATACAGGCAAATACCACAAAATTAAAGAACGAAAAAAGCGTGGAAAGCGAACTGCCTGTAAGAAAACTTTCAATTCTGTTGTTGTCGCCAATTCTTTGCATAATATCGCCCACGTTTTTGCTGTCGAAAAACCGCAACGGCAGCCGCATAAGTTTTGCCAAAAAATCGGAAATTAAGGAAATGGAAATGCGGGTATTGACGTGCAGCATCAGCCAGTTTCGTATAAATTCCACGCAAATTTGCGTGGCGAAAAGCACAAGTTGCGACACGAGAACCAGCGTAACAAACCCCAAATCGTTGTTGCCAATACCCTTATCTACAATCACTTGCGAGAGAAAAGGAAAAATCATCGACAAAACTGAGCCGATTAATAATCCGATAAAAAGTTGTACAATTTGAGATTTGAAAGGTTTGAGGTAACGAAAGAAAAACGAAATTTTTTTTTCGGATTTTTCGGCTAAATTTTCGTGTGCGTAAAAATCTGGTGTCGGTTCAAGCAATAACGCCGTACCTGTTTTTTCGCCGTTATTGACGGTTGATGCCCAACATTTGAGAAATTCGTCTGTTTTTAAGGTATATTTGCTGCCTGCGGGGTCGGAAATATAGAATTTTTTATCATTTTTTACATTATACAAAACTACAAAATGATTTTGATTCCAATGCAAAATTGCGGGTAGCGGTGTTTTCAATAATTGTTCCAACGAAATTTTTACCCCCTGCGTTCTAAAACCGATACTCTCCGCCGCGTCTGCAATGCCGAGCATCGACACACCCTCGCGGGTGATAAAGGATTTTTCACG
>JAISYF010000151.1 GCA_031270065.1 Prevotellaceae bacterium
TTGGACAGGAAATATTCTTTCGCCAGGTGCCTCTTATGCGAATTTGATTTCGTCAGCAGAGTTTAGAATGTATATGTATAATGCGGAAGTACCAACTGGAACGGCTGGATTGCAGGGTGCGCTTACAATAACAGGCACTTTTGCTTTTGATGTTCCTCCTTGCACTGCCGCTCCAGCGGCTCCCACTTCCAACACTCACGTTGTTGGCGTGAACAATATTACGTGGAAATGGAACGTGATACAGGAAGCAACAAGTTACAGATACAACACTGTAAATGATTCGACAATTAGCGGCGGAGCAGTAAAAACAACAAATCTTCAATTTTCGCAATCAGGTTTGACAGGAAATACTGAATATACTTTGTATGTTTGGGCAGAAAGCGACTGCGGAATATCAGAAAACCCTGTATCGCTTACCCAAACAACAGACTGTAAAACGTCTACAATTACTTTTGCGCAAGAGCCAATAAGCAAAACTTTCAGTGAGGGAAGTTACACGCAAGTGGCAACAACAAACAGCACAGGGGCAGTCCTCTATACAAGCAGCGACGAATCAGTGGCAACCGTTGATGACAGCGGCGTTGTTACATTTCAAGGTGTCGGTACAACAGATATTACAGCATCATTGGCGGTTAACGGTGAATATTGTGCTGCCGACTCAAAACAATACACGCTTACGATTGACTGCAACTCGCCTTTTGGCGACTATTCGGCAGGAACAATAACGCGACCATTTACTGACGGCACCTACTCTCGCCCTGTTATTGATATTGAAAGTAATTTTGCCGCAAGCGGTACCGTGTCTTACGAAAGCAGCAATGAAAACATTGCAACGGTATCAGCAGAAGGCTTGGTAACGTTTCTCAGTTTAGGCACTGTTACTGTTTCTGCCAAAACTGATGCAATAAGTTATTTTTGTGCAAAAGAGACTTCCTACGTGCTCACAATCACTTGTCCCGCTCCGACTAATTTCTCTTATTCGGCTGTTACTGCCACCAGTGCAACGGTTTCTTGGACAGGCGAGGCTGGCGCGGAATATAAAGTAGAATACAAAAAAGCAAGCGAAACAGGTTATACACTATTTGCCGCAAGTCAAACAGATACTTTTGCCAATTTATCTTCGCTCGAACCAGAAACATTCTACAATATACGCATTACAACACTATGCGGAGCAACAGGCGTAAGCACTGTTTTAGAGGGTAGTTGTTTTCCAACGGCATGCGAACCATACTCCGTTCCTTTTACGGAAAATTTTGAAAGTTATTCGGCAACTGCACATGATGCGGTAGGGATTGTGCCCCCGTGTTGGTATTCTTATTCTACTAATACTAACTCTTCTTACGCTTATTATACTCCGCATATCACATTTACTGACAAATTTGGTTTTTCACCTCACTCTGGATCAAGAAGCGTAGGTTTTATGGGAAGGTCTTCATATTCGGCAAGATACGCTTATCTTGTTTTGCCGGAATTCAACGTGCCGATTTCGGATTTGCTGCTTGATTTTTATTATAAATACGAAAATATTGATAACGGCACTTTAACTGTCGGCTACATTACAGGCGTAAAAAATAATTTTGCTTCTTATAAAGCATTGTTTACTCCACTAAAAACTGTCACTATTACTCAAACTCCTGTATATAATTTTGAAACCGCACCCGCAGATGCTACATACATTGTTATTCGTTGGGATTGCAATAGCAGCAGCTGGTATTCTGCAAGTATTGACGATATTAATGTTAAGGAATGCATTACTCACTCAGTAACTTTCAATGATAGAGGCGTAGAAAACACTGTGTGGCAGCCAAACTCCTGTAAAGATGCTATATCTGCTCCCGAGACGCCGTCTGTATTCTGTGACGAATATGAGTATGAGTTCTCGCATTGGGCAACATCGCCAAACAGTCGTGTGGCAGTAAAGTTCCCATTTGTTCCCTATGACAATACTGTTTTGCATGCAGTGTATACAGAAAAAGTAGAGACTTTATTTTCTGACAGTTTTGATGATGTATGCGGAGATGGCAGGTCGTCTATTGGATCAAGAAGCGGCTGGTCGAGTATTTCCTCTTGTTTTCCTATTACAAATTGCGGCGTAATTAAATTGGCATCTACCAGTAACCCCGGAACAATCAGAAAGACAGCAATGAATTTTGAAGGAACAAAAATTTTAACATTATCATTTAAAGCGTTATCTTGGGGAAGTGACGGCAGTACTTTGAGTTTATCAACTTCAGGTGGAGGCACTTTATCCCAATCTTCAATCGTTCCCAATAGTTGTAGCGATGATGCTTCACCTGTCTTTGGTCCTTCCGACTCTTACTCTATAACTGTTACAGGTGCAACAAGTAACACAACAATTACTTTTTCTGCAATAGCAGGCAAACGAGTTTTTCTTGATGATATAGTAATTGCCGATTACACCTATTCTTCCGCGCCTCCCTGTTTAACCGTTCCTCCAGAAGAGGAGGAGATACTTATCACTGTAAATCGTGCAGTTAACGAAACATTCAAAACAGGCGAGTTTATAATATCAGGCGAAAATCTTGATGCAGAAGAAATGGTAATTGTTGAAATCGAAAGCGATGATGGTGATTATTTTGAAATCAGTGCAGATAACGGAGAAACTTTTGATAATGAAGATATATTTTACGCTGTTGTGCCGAAAACAATCATTATAAAATATTCTCCTCCTGAAGATGCAGAAGGCGAGGAACATAATGCTACAATCAGAGTTACATACGGCAATATTGAAAAAACTATACATGTTAGAGGACAGGTGGTAAATGTCACGACAGGCATTGGCAAATTGCTTTCGGGCGAAACAGTTTTGCGCGCCGAGTATTTTAATCTCAACGGACAAAAACTTGGCGAAACCTCCGACAACTTGCCAAACGGCGCGTATATAGTTCGCAAATATACCGACAAAAATAGAATTATTGTAGAGAAATTGATAATTCACACGAGATAGAATTTGAAAATGCAAAATGCAATTTGAGGATTTGAAATTAAAATTCCAAAATTTTCAAATTGTATTTTTGAATTTTCAAGTTTCGACTATGGTTTTGGTTTCGACTACGCTCAACCAGCCGTACTATCAATGTTCTATGCGCCTGACTTTGTATGGGCGAACACATAGGTTCGCCCATACACAAAATATTCTTCCTCTTGTTGCACACCTACGGCGTGCAGCGTGGGGGGGAATTGGCATTTTCTACCAATATTAAATGCCTACGGCATAAATTGGGGAAATTGACATTTTCAAATCTTCAAATTTTTTTATTTTTCAATTTTTTCAAATTGTATTTTTGCATTTTCAAATTATCAAATCCTCAAATTGTATTTTTGTATTTTCAAATCTTCAAATTGAATTTTGCATTCTTTACGAATTCAATATTTCCATCACCACCACTGCCGATTTTGCCAGATTGGTGCCGGGACCGAAAATTGCCGCTACGCCTGCTTTGTAGAGGTAGTCATAGTCCTGCGGGGGAATTACGCCGCCCGCGATAACGATGATGTCCTCTCTGCCGAGTTTTTTGAGTTCCTCTATAACCTGCGGCACGAGCGTTTTGTGTCCTGCTGCAAGCGATGACACGCCGAGAACGTGAACATCATTCTCAACCGCCTGCTTGGCTGCTTCGGCTGGAGTTTGAAACAGAGGACCCATATCAACGTCAAAGCCGCAATCGGCAAAGCCTGTTGCAACCACTTTTCCGCCGCGGTCGTGTCCATCTTGCCCCATTTTCGCTACCATAATACGCGGTTGGCGACCTTCTTTTCTGGCAAATTCTGCCGTTAATTGACACGCACGTTGAAAGTCCGCGTCTTGTTTTGTTCCTGCACTGTACACGCCTGATATTGTTCTAATTGTTGCTTTATATCTGCCTGCAATTTCTTCGCAGGCATCAGAAATTTCACCCAAAGTGGCGCGAACTCTCGCCGCCTCTACTGCCAATTCAAGCAAATTGCCTTTGCCTGTTTTTACACATTCGGTAATTGCCGCCAACGCTTTTTTTACGTCAGCATCGTTGCGTTTCGCTTTCAAATCGTTCAAACGTTCAATCTGCTGTTTGCGTACAAGCGTGTTATCAACTTCGAGCGTATCAATGCTGTCCTCATGTTCGAGGCGGTATTTGTTTACGCCGATAACGCTCTGTTCTCCGCTGTCGATACGGGCTTGCGTGCGGGCTGCTGCCTCTTCGATACGCATTTTTGGAATGCCTGTTTCGATAGCCGCCGCCATTCCGCCAAGTCCCTCAACTTCTTGGATTAACGCCCACGCCTTTTCAGCAATTTCATTCGTCAAACTTTCCACATAATAAGAACCAGCCCAGGGGTCAATTTCTTTGCAAATTTGCGTTTCTTCCTGAATATAAATCTGCGTATTTCTTGCGATACGAGCCGAAAAATCGGTTGGCAAAGCGATTGCCTCATCAAGCGCGTTGGTGTGCAGCGACTGCGTATGTCCGAGAGCCGCACCCATTGCCTCAATACATGTTCTGCCAACATTATTAAACGGGTCTTGCTCTGTTAAAGACCATCCAGAAGTTTGACAGTGAGTGCGCAACGCAAGCGATTTTTCACTTTTTGGATTAAAAGTTTTAACAATTTTCGCCCAAAGCATACGAGCAGCGCGCATTTTGGCAATTTCCATAAAATGGTTCATACCAATCGCCCAGAAAAACGACAGACGCGGAGCAAAAGCATCAATGTCCATACCCGCATTTACGCCTGCGCGAAGGTATTCCCATCCGTCAGCCAAAGTGTAAGCCAACTCAATGTCAGCCGTTGCGCCCGCCTCTTGCATGTGGTAACCCGAAATTGAAATTGAATTGAACTTCGGCATATTTTTTGAGGTATATTCAAAAATATCGGCGATAATTTTCATGGAAAATTTTGGTGGATAAATATAAGTGTTCCGCACCATAAATTCTTTGAGAATATCGTTTTGAATAGTGCCTGTGAGTTCGTCGAGTTTCGCTCCCTGTTCAAGCCCAGCGTTGATATAAAAGGCGAGAATTGGCAGCACCGCGCCGTTCATAGTCATAGAAACGGACATTTTATTCAACGGAATTCCGTCAAACAAAACTTTCATATCTTCGATAGAACAAATCGAAACGCCCGCCTTTCCGACATCGCCTACAACACGCTCGTGGTCAGCATCGTAGCCCCTGTGTGTAGCAAGGTCGAAGGCAACTGAAAGTCCTTTTTGCCCGCTTGCAAGATTTCTGCGGTAAAACGCATTGCTCTCCTCTGCGGTCGAAAAACCCGCATACTGACGAATTGTCCATGGACGCATCGCATACATACCCGAATAGGGACCACGCAAAAACGGCGGCAATCCCGCAGCATAATTCAGGTGTTCCATACCCTGCAAATCCTCTTTTGAATACACTTGTTTCACAGGTATTTGTTCTGGAGTAAGCCAATCCTGTTGGCTTTTTCCTTTTATTTTTGATGATTTTACATCACCAATTTTTACATTTTTAAAATCAGGTTTCATTTTTATGATTTTATTTGTTATAATATTTTATTTTAATTATTGAAAAATATTGATATTCTGCAATTTATATTTTTATGGCGCAACAGGCACAATTTAAAGTACAGTAACTGCTCACACTGTGTTCGCCAGCAGAAAATAAAATTTTTAAAATTACAACAAGTTCCACTAAATCTCTTGCTTGCAAAACTATTTTTTTGGCACGCCGAAAAATAGTTTTGAAAGACTTTTTTTGTTACTTAATGTTGCATTTGTTATGAAATTAAACGTTTCCCTTTTTTATAACTTCCATCATTGCTCGACGGTTTTTATATAAT
Organism: Prevotellaceae bacterium; assembly: GCA_031270065.1. Classification (GTDB taxonomy): domain Bacteria; phylum Bacteroidota; class Bacteroidia; order Bacteroidales; family Paludibacteraceae; genus F0058. Next base: position 5,818 of record JAISYF010000151.1, read on the forward strand.
GTACGATAATTATCTGTCATTTGTTGTACAACTTGCTTACCACCAGTGATTCGCTGCATTAATTTTAGAATTTGTACAACATATTCATATTTGTCGCGACCAAGATTTTTCTCGGCATACAAATCTAACAGTTTGTTAAAAAGAGCCAAAGTCCGTTTCGGAAACTGTGCTGCAAAAAGCGTATAATATTGTTGCCAATTATTAATTCCGCAATGTGTTTCGCAATATTCCAAAAGCCGCTCATCCAATTTTTCCGCTTTCAAAAGATTTGCAACATTGTGGTTAAAAACATCATTACATTGATTTTTTGGTGTGTTATAATGTTTGTATAATTTTTCAAATGCATCCTGCCAGTTGTTTTCTGAAAATGCAGATTTGTAAATTCTAAAATGCTCATTATCAAATTGATATTTAAGAAATTCAAGCGTAATTCTGCGAATTTCAGGCAAATCGTTTTCTTTTTGAGCAACAATTAAAAGCAGTTCATTCCATTGGTTGTATGCCCAAGTACCACAATTTTTCAATTTTTCGTTAAGCATTTTTTTTGCTTCCGCATATCGCTTATTTGCAATGTGTTTTTCTATTGTAATTTGGCAAAAACTGTCAATTTGAATATTGTTTTCAATAATTTTTTCTGCTTTATCCTGTTGATTATTAGCGTTATAAAATTTAATCAGACGTTCCAAAACTGTTTTTGCTTCGCTTGAAGATTTATCCTTGATACTTTTAAACAATTTTTCCTGCGAGGCAATAAAATCAGCAGGATTAACATCATTCGCAAGGTCAGACATCAAATTGTTCAGATAGTCAAACACTTCCATATTTGCATATTTCTTTTTCGCGATTTCGATTTTGCACCATTCATAAAGCGATTTTTTGTCAATGTTCCCATTTTTAGCCATATATCCTAAAAGGTCAGCAAAACCTTTCTGATAATCGTCTTCGATACAATAATCAAAATCATATTCAGAGTCGCTGCTGTTCTTTTCAAACCAATCGACATACTCCTCAATTGCCGCCTTGCAAATCTGTTCTGCATCGCTGTATTGTTTATTATCAGCAAGTTTTTTCGCCTTTTTCAGCCATTCGCCCAAAATATCCAGGTCAACGTAAAAATCATCGTAATCATAATCATAATAACTTTCGTCAGGTTCAACCTCAATTTTGGCAAGTCCTTTGCGTATCATTTGCGAATAGTTATTTCCATTATTTTCGTTTTTTGCTGACGTTGTTTTCTCGGCAAATTTCAACATGATTGCCTGCGCTAAATCGTTGTTATACTTTGCTTTATCTATCACAAAATCACGCAGTTCATCAAGTGAAACATTTTGCAAAACATCTTTTATGGAAATTTCGTTTGCTGTATTTTTATTTTCAAAATTCAGCATTTTATTTTTGATTTCCTCCTGCACAAAACCGATATGCTTGCACGGCGAATAGTCGCTAGGACAGGAGCAGGAGTATTTTGTAACCTTACACTGCTTGTCCAAAGTCAATTTTATGGAATAATTGCCATAATTTCCGTGATACTGCGCCTGCCACAAATTTTCACCTATTTGTTGTAAATTGTAAATTTCTGCCATAATTTTAATTGTTTTTTTATTTTTTGTCGCAACAGTTCTTATATTTTTTACCGCTGCCTCACGAGCAAGGGGCGTTGCGACTAACTTTTGAGGTATGTATATTTTCTTTTTTCAATATTTCTTCTGCTATTTTCTCTATTTATTTTGTATCATTAAAGGGGACTTCTTTTCAGAGTCGAAGTCCAATAAAACTCTGTCAAAAAATCGGTGCAAAGTTACAATAAAAATTTGAGGATTTGAAAATTTGAAAATTTGAAAATGCAAAAATTCAATTTTAAAAAAAATTATTAATTATTAATTATATTTCGTATTTTGCATTTTCAAATCTTCAAATTTTCAAATTTTCAAATTGCATTCTGCATTCTGCATTTTTCATTAAACCCTCTCAGCGTTTCCAGCACATTGCTTTTGACGTTGATAAAATGTTCGATGCCTGTTTTTTGTAACTCCTCTGTGCAAGCGGGCGCGCCTGCGACAACGAAAATTTCTTTGCCTTTTACAAGTTCATAAGCGGCGGGCGCGAGTTCGGCATATTCATCGTCTGACGAGCAGAGAACAATGATGTTCGCGCCTTTTTCGCGGGCGGCTTTCACTCCGTCTGACACGCTGTCGAAACCGATATTGTCAATGATTTCGTAGCCTGCACAACCGAAAAAGTTACTCGAAAATTGCGCTCTTGCCAGCCTCATCGCAAGATTGCCGATTGTCAGCATAAACACTTTTGGGCGTTTGCCACTGCTCTCGGTAGCAAGGCGAAGTTGCTCAAATTGCTCTGCGGCGCGAGTTTTTGGCAACGTTTCCAAGTCGCCTTTTTCGCACGAACAACCGCAATCTTCGAGCGCGATTTTTGCATTCGCCGTTTCGGTGAAATTGGGGTATTGGTTGGTGCCGAGTAAAATATCGCGGCGAGATGAGATTTTTTTCAATCTTTCGTCAGAAGTTTTTTTAATTTCCTGCTGAATTTTGCCCTCTACAACAAGGTTAAAGAAACTTTTTTCCTCTGTTTCGAGGAAAAGTTTCCACGCCTGTTCCGCGATGCTAATTGTCAGATTTTCAATGTAATACGAGCCAGCCGAAACATCAACTACTTTGTTAAAATGGCTTTCCTCTTTAAGCAAAAGTTGCTGATTTCGCGCAATGTGTTCCGAAAACTCGTCTGCCTCTTTATAAGTAACGTCAAAAGGCGTAACTGCCAGAGAATCAACGCCTGCAATGCCTGCGCTCATCGCCTCCGTCTGACTGCGCAAAAGATTAACATGAGCGTCAAAAATTGCCATATTGAACAGCGAAGTTTGCGCGTGAATTTTCATTTTTGCGGCGCAGGGACAGAAGTCCAAACCGCTGTCCTGCTGACAGGTACAGCCCTCACAAGTGCATTGCGGCTTGTACTGTTCAACAATTTTTGCCCATAGCAACCTCGCGGCGCGGAATTTCGCAATTTCCATAAAATAATTGCCGCCAACGCCGAAGTTAAATTTGATTGATTTTGCTGCTGTGCAGGCATCTATTCCACTGTCAATCAGAATATTAAGATATTGAACGCCCCACGCCAAAGCGTAGCCGAGTTCCTGCGTTGAGTACGCGCCTGCATCACTCAACGAAACAGCATTAACATTGACAACGCGGTAGTTCGGCAGATTTTCCGCCTCTTTTACCAACGACGCAATCCACTCGCTAATCTGTTGAATATCAAGGTGTTTGCCCTTTGTGAGCATTTTGTTAATCGGGTCAAAATTTATCGAACCCTGCAACGCCTCCAAATCGTACTTGTTTGTTTGAAAATAATCCACAAGAATTTTCGTTAATTCTTTTGCTCTTGTAACGCAAATTCGGAAATTCAACTCAACTGCATCTGCCTGAATATCAGCGAGTAAGTCCTCAATAAACTTCGCCGAAAGCGTATCCTTTGCAATTTTGAAACCGAGCGAATTAACGCCTTTGTTCAAAATGTCCAACGCTTTTTTGTTCGCCTCAGCAGCATTTTCTGCGTCAATATCCTGACGCACAAGCCAATCGTTGTCGTCTTTTGTGCCGCGCACAAACGGAAACGAAGCGGGCGCAGAGGTTGTCGTCTGCAAATTTTCGATGTCTTCTACGCGGTAAAACGGCTGTACAGCAAACCCCTCTGTTGTTTTCCAGACCAATTTTTTATCAAAATCAGCCCCTTTCAAGTCAGCGATAACTTTTTCTTTCCATTGTTCGGTCGAAACCGCAGGAAAATCCGCCAACAAATTTAATTTTTTTTCTGCCATAAAAATTTTTTATTTGATAATTAAAAAATACTTGACGATTTAATAATTTTAAATAATGTAAATTGCTGATACACAATAATTTTCATTTTTTTAAATCCTCAAATTTTTCATCGTGCAAAGTTACTTGTTTTTTATGAAAATTTGTTGATTTTTTTTATATTATTTGACATTACATTGTAAAGTCAAAAATTATTTGTATCTTTGACAAATTTTTTAGTAGAAACAGGTTTTATATTTTAAGTAAAAAAAATGCACCCTTTATCAAAATTTCGTTATTGTCCCGTATGTAGTTCGGAACGGTTTGTGGAGCGGAACGACAAGTCGAAAATCTGCCGTCAATGTGGATTTCACTACTATCTGAACGCTGTGGCTGCGGTTGCGGGGTTTATTGTCAATGCCAACGGCGAATTGCTGCTTTGCAAGCGTGCAAAAAAGCCGCAAAAGGGAACTTTCGACTTGCCCGGCGGCTTTGTTGATGTCGGCGAAACAGCGGAAGAGGCGGTAAAAAGAGAGATTAAAGAGGAGTTAAACCTCGTGCCGAAGTCATTGAAATTTCTGTTTTCTGTGCCAAATGAGTATCTTTATTCCGATTTTGTGGTACGGACTTTGGATTTGTTTTTTTTGCTCGAAATTGACGATTTTTCTGTCATAAAATGCAAAGACGATGTTTCTGACTACGTTTTTTTGCCTCTAAATGAAATTGATATTGACAAAATCGGACTAAAATCAATCAAAATTGCGGTAGAAAAATTTAAAAATGATTTTTTTTAACTACTGACCGCGCTAACCTCACAAACAAAATTCGTGTGGTTTGTGGTTTATAATTATTTGTTTTTATTCCTCAAATTTTTCATACGCGCCCAAATCTGGCTTGCCGTCTGAAAAGCGGTTTTTACTGAAAAAATCTGTTGGGTAAAGTGCTGAAACATAAGTGTTTGCCTTGTCTTTTGCCCGCGAATTTTCTGCAAGTTGAAAATTATAATAACCCTTTTTCTTCGTTTCCGTTATTTTCGGAATATTCATAAAAACGGTATCGGTTTTTGTGTTTTCATTTTGAGAATACGACCAGATAATATTCTGAAATTCGAGGCGTTCTGATTTTTTTCCTTTTATTAAACTATTACTAATCAGCACATTAAACATAATATCGGTGGTGTCGCGCAGACGAACCTCGTTATTGGTTTTACCGAAAATAATCGAATTTTCCACCACTACCGAACTAATCGGAAAGGGATAGACAATTCTGCCGTCGAGTATAAAATTTTGCAGATAAACAGCCTCTTGACTATTGCCTGCGCCTAACTCAAGATAGTTTGCAATGGTGGAATGCGCCATTTTCAACTTACCGCCCAAAAGAAACACGCAGGACTTTCCGCAGTTAGAAATTTCAGTATTAATTATCTCAATATCAGCATTTTGTGATAAAATTCCGTAATCATTCATATTATGAATGACACAATTTTCAAGCACAAGTTTTGTGTTGAATTGAGAGCCACCCATAAAAGTTATGCCCGATGTTCCGCTGCGAATTACGGTGTGCGTAAAACGGTTTTCGCCCGCCTCGTTTTGCAGCGTAATTCCGCCCCATTGCGCAGGCATATAATCGTATGGAACATCAATATAAGCGAGGTCGAACCTGTCGCCTCGAATGACAACTTGCTGATTTACAGTGCCGTTTGATATAATATTGCCATCAACAATAATTTCGGCGTTTTTGTGCATAAAAATCCGCGTTCCTGCCTCTAATGTAAGCGTTTTTCCCGCAGCAACGTGCAGATAATCAAAGATTAAGTAAGGTTTTTCGGCAATAAAAGTAGTATTTTGGGTCAAAGTTTTTCTGCGAAAAATATTTGCGTCTTGCGAATAAGCCTCAACTACAAGTTTTTGCTGCTGATTATTAAGTGTAAATATCAGATTTTCAGATATATAGACAGGCAAAGTGCTGTCATTCAGGTTAAGCGTAGTTTCCACAAGCAAAAAAAGGCTGTCCTTTGCACCAATAATAATATTGTCCAGTGCGCCATTTTTTGACGGGTAACCGTCGAGATTGAACCGAAACACTGAATTTATTCCCCCTGACAACTCTATTCTTCTGATATTCAATGCTTTATCATTGCGGTTATAAATCATAACCTCTTGCGTATAAGAGGGAATGGTGGAAAAAAGCGTGTCGAATTTCAGCGTATCAGCCGAAAATGCGAGTTTATCATTGGGATTGTACGAAAATTGCTCGCCGATGCACGAAAACAAACAAAACGCTGCTGCAAAATTTATTATTAAAAATTTGAAATATTTCATTTGATTTTGATTTGATGATTTGAAAATTTAATGATTTGAAAATACAAAGAAACAACAAAATCTGATTGTTCTTAAATATTCAAATATTTCAAATTTTCAAATGAATTTTTTTGCCTGCAAATATAACGCTTTTTTTGCAAAAATATTTTGTTTTGTAGAAAAAAGGCAAAAAACTTTCTAAAAAATCAGAAAGTTTTTACTGTTTTGTAGCGCATAGGGGAATCGAACCCCTGTTTCCGCCGTGAGAGGGCGGCATACTAACCGCTATATGAATGCGCCGTAAATTTCGGCTGCAAAGGTAATACTATTTTTTGAAATTTTTTGTACTTTTGCAAAAAAAAATTCTAATTCCGAATAAATTTTATATGAAAATCCACAAAATCTCTTCAAAACATCTTTCAATAGACGATGTAAAACGCATTATATCAGAGGATTATAAACTTGTTTTAAGTCCAGAGGCGCAGAAAAAAATTACTGACTGCCGCCGCTATTTGAATAACAAAATGGAAACGCAGAAAGAGCCTGTTTACGGCGTTACAACGGGTTTCGGCTCGCTATGCAACGTGTCGGTGAGCAAAGACGATTTGTCGCAACTGCAAAAAAACCTCGTGATGTCGCACGCCTGCGGCACAGGAGAAAAAGTGCCTGAGAAAATTGTAAAAATCATTCTGCTGCTCAAAATTCAGTCGCTTTCCTATGGCTTTTCAGGCGTGCAACTCGCTACGGTTGAGCGGCTTATCTATTTTTTTAACGAAAATGTTTTGCCTGTGGTTTATCAACAGGGGTCGCTTGGCGCAAGCGGCGATTTAGCACCGTTGGCGCACCTTGCTTTGCCGCTTTTGGGGCTTGGCGAGGTCTATTTTGAGGGAAAAATCATGCCCGCAAGCGAAGTGTTGAGGGCAAAAAATATTCAGCCGATTACTTTGCAATCGAAAGAGGGTTTGGCGTTGCTCAACGGCACGCAATTTATGAGCGGCTACGGTGTGTTTGCCTGCATTTGTGCCGACAAAATTTCCGATGCAGCCGACACAATCGGTTCTCTCTCCCTCGACGCTTTTGACGGCAGAATTGAGCCGTTCAACATCGAAGTGCATAAAATCCGCCCGCACAGGGGACAGTTGAAAACTGCTGAGCGAATTTCGGCGTTATTGGCTGATAGCCAAATAGTTGTGCAGGAGAAAACGCACGTTCAAGACCCTTATTCGTTTCGATGTATGCCGCAAATTCACGGCGCATCGAAAGACGCGATTGAGTACGTTAAAGACGTGATTACTACCGAGATAAACAGCGCGACCGACAATCCGACCGTTGTTCCGCAGCAGGATTTGATAATTTCCGCAGGCAATTTTCACGGGCAGCCGTTGGCGTTGGCAATGGACTTTCTGGCGATTGCGCTTGCGGAATTGGGCAGTGTTTCGGGGCAGCGCACATATCAACTTATCAGCGGGAAACGGAGTTTGCCGCCGTTTCTGGTGAAAAATTCAGGTTTAAATTCGGGTTTTATGATACCGCAATACACCGCAGCCTCGATTGTGAGCCAAAGCAAGCAACTTTGCACACCTGCAAGCGTAGATTCCATTGAGAGTTCGCAGGGGCAGGAAGACCACGTTTCGATGGGCGCAAACGCAGCCACAAAACTTTTTCGCGTTGTCGAAAACACATTCCGCGTACTTGCAATCGAACTTTTTAACGCGGCTCAGGCATTGGATTTCCGCCGTCCGCTGCAAAGTTCCGCCGCGTTGGAAAATTTTTATTCCCAATACCGCAAAAAAGTGCAATTTATTGATAATGACGAAGTTATGTACCCGTTAATTGACAGGTCAACGGAGTTTGTAAAAGAATTTTTTTAGAAAAAAAATGAATAACCTTATATTTGCCTAAAAATTATTATTTTGTATATTTAAGAAACTTTGTTGCTTTTAGGAAATTGAGTTGTATTCCCTAACATTCAATTTTTCCACTTCACTTTTCCAAAAAGTCCTAAAATTGCAGTGAAAACGATGTAGAAAGGATAGAGAAGAGATAAAATTGGAATAAATTTTGCAAGCCTTTTTTGCTTGGAAAAGTTTAGAAATGGAATTAGCAAAATGCTGTCAATCAATAATTTAGATATAAAAATTATAAAAAAAACGGTTTTAAAAAATGGAATAAAAAATGAGGCGAAAAATGCAAAAATTATTTCAAAATTTAGAAAAAACACGATAAATGCAGTAAAAATCGTTTGCCAATCGGTATAAGAGCGGGCTTTTGATGCCCAACGCTGCCGTTGGCGCAGAAATTCTCCGAAATTCCCCACCGAAAATGTTGTAACAAAACTTTCCTCCGATTTCAAGTACAGGATTTTCCCTCCGATTTTTTTTACATAGTGCAAAAGAAAAACGTCATCACCCGACAGTTCGCGCTCAACTAATTGATTTTCAGCCTTTTGCCATATTTCTCGGTGGAATGCGAGGTTTGCGCCGTTGCACATAATCGGCATTCCTGCCAATGTTGCGCCCGCGCCAGATGCCTGCAACGAGGCAAATTCCAACGCCTGAATTTTTTGAAAAACATTGTTGGTGTACCGTAGGGGCGAAAAATTTTTTGTCCCTGCCAAAAACGTCACCCCGCCAATCATTAAATCGGGTTGATTTTCCGATAAAAAACTGCTGACTATGGAAAAATAGTTTTTCGGCAGAATACAGTCGGCATCAATGCAAACGACATAATCGCTGTTTGCCGATTTCACCGCAATTTTTAGCGCGTTTTTTTTGCCGAAAAGCGGATTTTGAACAATTTGCACATTGTTGTAATTGCGTGCTTTACACGCAATCTTAAAATCATTCAAAATACTAAAAGTATTATCGGTAGAATTATCATTTACAAAAATAAACTGCTCATTTTCAGATATTTGCGCCTCTATTGACAACAAAAGCAACGGCAGTTTTTCCTGCTCGTTTTTGCAGCAGACAACCACCGAAAGCGGAATTTTTTGTTCTTTTTTTACTGAAAATTTTTTAGTTTTCAACCAAAAAAACGCGCAAACCAGAATAAAAATTATATAAAGTAATAAAATCATAAAATTATGCTGCTGCCAGCGTAAAAACCGATATTTTCGCGTTGCAAACCTTGTGAATTGCTTGTGCGCAGGCAATCAATGTTGAACCTGTCGTCAGCACATCGTCAATGAGCAGAACGCGCTTATTTTCAAACAGTTGAGAGGATTTGACGGCAAAAATTCCATTAGTATTTTCCCAACGCTCGTAAGCCGATTTTTTTGTTTGAGTTGGATTTTCTATCACCCGCACAAGATTTTCAGCATCAATTTCCGTTTTCAAAACTTCCGCCAAACCCTGCGCAATGCACAATGCTTGATTGTAACCTCTTTTTCGCAATTTTTTCGGGTGCAGAGGTACAGGTACAAGATAGTCAAAATGCTTAAAATGCTCATTATCAGATATTTCCGCAGCAGCATATTTTCCTAAAACTCTACCAATTTCTTTTCCATCTTTATATTTCAGTTTGTGCAGGATTTTCTGAAAATTTGATTTTTTATTAAAAAAATAAAATGCTGTTGCCCGCTCAATTTCTGCTTTTCCCCAAAAACGCTGTTCGAGGAAATTGTCTTTTTCGTTGTGCAAGCCTGTTCTCGGCATTTTTTGCAGACAATCAAGACAAATAACCTCTTCGCCTTTCACAAGATTTTGCCCGCAAACTTCACAAATATTGGGGTAAAAAAGTCCGACAAAATGTCCCGCTATTTCATTGATTTTCAGCATTTTAATTTTATTTTAGCACACAAATATTGCAGATTTTCACAGATTGTTTTCTATATTTTTTCGTAATCAATAAAAGAATATTTTAAATCCGTTTTTTCGTCATAAAAAAAGGCGGTTTTATCGGTTATTTTCCAACTTTTTTCGTCAATTTCTGGAAAAAATGTGTCGCCGTCAAAATTTTTATAAATTTTTGTAAGATAAATTTTATCTGCGATATTTATAGTTTGCTCGTAAATAGACGCGCCGCCGATTATAAAAACTTCGTTTTCGGCGTTGCAAAGTTCAAAAGCCTCTTGAATTGATTTTACCGTTTCTGCGCCGTCAATTTTCTGTAAAGTATTGGAAACCACAATATTACGTCTGTTTTTCAATGGTCTGAATGGCAGCGAAAAATATGTTTTTCTGCCCATAATTACGGAGTGGTTTTCGGTGAGCGATTTAAAGCGTTTTAAATCGTCTGAAATATGCCACAAAAGCGCGTTGTTTTTGCCAATCGCGCCGTTATCTGCCACTGCAACAATGATGCTGATTCTCATCTGTTTATAATTTTTATTTAGCCACAAATTGCACGAATTAACACGATTTTTTTTCGTGTGTATTTGTAAGGTTTGTGGTTTTATAATTAATAATCTTATTGTGTGTGTAAAAATTTTTGCAGTGCAAAGATAACATAAAATTTTCAATTACACACAAACGCATAAAAATTTACAGGGGAAAGATACAAAAAAATTTTATTTCCAAATTGTCGGGTACTCTGTCGCCTCTTTTTGCGTAAAATGATAGAGGTAATAACCTTTGGGGTCGCGTTTGGTGGATCCGTATTTGTTGTTTTTGGCAAACGGCAGTAGGTAACCAACGCCGAACTCAATCATTTCGGCTTTTTGCAGGTGCGTTTTTACGGCGGCAGAAACAAAAATATTGTCCCAAATCCTGTATCTTATGCCCAACCGAAAATAGTTCCAACCGTCTTCTTTTTCTATATCGTAAGAATAAAACATCGGGCGTTTATTGCCGTATTTCGAGTGCGGCGCAGGGTAGGCGTTGCGGATTGGGTCATAAACATAAATTCCCCAATCGAAAAGCGCAGTAACTTTGCCGATAATAAACTCGTTATTTATAGAAATTCCGCCGCGAAATTTATTTGCAATATTGTCCTCATCAATTTTATAACGCTGAAACACAGGCGGGTTAGGTTGATTTGCCTCGCCCAAAACGTGCGGACGCTTATCAAAAACTCCGTCGTAAAAAGCGTCTGCGCCAAAACCGAGCGCGTACCAATTTGCCACCTTGAAAGTTAAGCCTGCGTGAACTGAACCGACAGGGTAAATTTTATTTTCGGAATAATAAAGTTCCCGCAAACCGCCTGATACAGTGATGTTTGCACAAAAATCGTAAGGCAATTCATAAGCGGGATTTTTATAAAAATTGGTGTGGTAGGCTTTTGAAAAATAGTGTTTTGCGCCGAGTTGCCCGTACAGAATATTTAAGCCCTGATTTGGCGTTAGAATACTGCCGTTGCTCATGTGCGAGTAGCCTAAATCTGCTGTAATCGACCAATTTTCAGTTACAAAAAACTCAAAATTTGCACCTGCATTCAGATAAATATTCGCAACAGAGCCGATTGTAGAATTTGCCGTAGGAGCGTTTATCCCGAGTATTGTGTCGCAGCGGTTCCAAGTTTTTGTAAAAAAACTCATTCCTGCGCCGAATTTTAGATTAAGGTTAAAAATGCCCGACTTCGCCACAGGCACAAGCAAGTAGGGATAGATTGCAAATGCTTGTCCGAGAATTTGCGGGTTGCCCAAATCTACGCCCAAAAAACCAATGCCCAAAGTAGGAAAATTCCAGATATGTTCCCACTGTTTTTCGCCCGTTGACTGAAATTCAAAATCAATTTCACCTCCCATTACCGCGCCTTTTGCAGTAAGTTCAAGGTTTTTAGACAATGGCACAATTTTTCCGCCGTAAAATTGTCCCCGCACAGAGTATTTATATTGCGCAAAAGTATTCGTCAAAAAAAACAAAAAGACAGATATAAATATAAGTCGTAAATTAATCATAAACAGAAATTTATAAAAATAATTGCAAAGGTAGCATAAAATTTTCAATTATACACAAACAAATAAAAATTTTTCCGAAAAATTTATAGGGGAAAGATAGTAAATTATTTTTGTAAAAAACAAACGTTTTTATAACTTAGTAATTAATTTTTCGATTTCCGCGTCAGTTTCTTTGAGTTTTGTGCGGAGAAACGCAATTAATTCGACAGATTCCTTTACTTTTTCAGAAAGTTCGTCAATATTATAGCGGTTTGCCTCAATGTCTTCTACGATTTTTTCGAGTTTTGATGCCGCTTTTGTGTATGTTAAATCATTTTTTTGCATAAATTTTTTGTTCTTTTTAATTTTGCGCTGTATTTGGCACAATTTTTGCTTGTAATATTTCCCTGTTTTGAAAAGTTTTTATTTAAAAAAAAATCAAAAACATTTGCAAAGTTACAAAAAAATGTTGTAACTTTGCACCGAATTTCAAACTCATATTATTAACAAAAATAATTTTTAAAAAAAACATTATGAAAAAATTTCTTTTAGTTTGTATGTCTGCTGCATTATTAGTTGCTTGCGGACAAAAATCGAAAGCCGATGCTGAACAAGCTCAGGCTGATTCTATCGCTGCTGCTGCCGCTGAACAGGCTCGTCTTGATTCAATCGCAGAGGCAGAACACGCTCAATTTGTAGCAGATTCTATTGCTGAGGCTGCTGCTACCGAAGCGGCTGTAAAGAAACCTGCTGTAAAACCTGCTGCAACAACAAAACCTGCAGAAGAACCTAAACAAACAGTAGTTGAGGAAGTTAAAGAGGCTGTAAAGGAAACGCCGAAAACAGTTGAAGACAAAATCGCTGCAAAGGCTGCTTCTGAAAAAGCAAGTAAAAAGTCTGATTTTAAAAAACAAATGCAATAATTTAATTATTAACGTTTAAAAAAAAGTATTAATATGAAAAAAGTATTTTCAATTTTATTTGTTGCCCTTTGCGCAGCATTCACATTAATTTCTTGCGGTAACAATGATCCTCTGTCAGACACAGAATTAACAGCAAAAATTCAGCAGTACGCTGATTATGACTGTAAAGCAAAAATCAATGACGAAACAATTGCCTTGTATTTCAAGGTTGTTGCCGACAGGTACGTTATTGCTAACGCAAAGTTCACTATTGCTGAATTTGATGCACTTTATGAAGATTATGCTGCTGACCCGGAAGAGGCAGATGCGTGGTTTGCAGGACATTGGTCTGTTGCTCTAGGAGAGTTGCTTTTGGTCGATTTAGACGGAAATACCTACCAGGGTAAGGTATCTGATGACGCTAAAAAAATCACTTTTTACAGAAACGATGGAAGTGAATATTTTACTTTGACAAAATAATCTTTGCAAAGCAAAAAAGAAAAAAATGCTCTCATTTGGGGGTGTTTTTTTTGTTTGTTTATTATTACTGTCCGCTAAACATTTTTAGAACAAAGAACAAAGACTTGTGCAAGATTTTTTTAAAATTCTATCTTTATTCTTTTTAAATTATTACTGTCCGCTAAACATTTTTTTGCTCAAAAAAATGTTTAGCGGACAGGACATACAAATTATAATGTATTATTTGTAACTATTTGAAAAT
>JAISYF010000171.1 GCA_031270065.1 Prevotellaceae bacterium
TCTCGTGTGGAAAGTCCGATTTTGAGAATTTCTGATGATTCCAAAAATTCTTTGATAACCTGACTTTTACCGATTAACTGCAATCGGAAAAGGTAACATTTTTTTTCGGTAGAAAGTTGCAAAAGCGCGATTTTATTGATTTTTCCTCTGGTAAAAGAGGGCTTGGTTTCGGTGTCAAATCCAACGAAAGCCGATTTATACAAATCTTTAACCGCAGAATCGACTTTTTTTTCATTGTCGATAACCACAATTTCGCAATCTGTTTTCACAACAGGCATAGTTGCTACAATTCCTTTTTCTATTTTTGATACAAAATTACTCAAAATCAGTTAATTACGTTTTTTTTTACGTTCAAAATAAATTTCGGCAAAGGTACAAAAATAATTATAAATTATGATTATGAATTTTTATTTTTTATAAACAAAATTAAAATTTAAAGAATTTTTTTGCGTTTTTGTAACAAATATTCTCTACCATTTTGCCGATAAAATCAAATTCTGATGCGGGTAAAAGTCCGTTTTCGATGTCGTTGCCGAGCAGGTTGCAAAGTATTCGGCGGAAATATTCATGGCGCGTATATGAAAGAAAACTGCGTGAATCTGTCAACATTCCAACGAAACGGCTGAGCAAACCAAAATTTGAAAGCGTGTTGAGTTGCCTTTCGATGCCGTCTTTTTGGTCAAGGAACCACCACGCCGAGCCGAACTGCATTTTACCCGCAACGCTGCCGTCTTGAAAATTGCCGAGCATGGTCGCAAGCATCTCATTATCAGCGGGATTGAGGTTGTAAATTATGGTTTTTGCCAAAGTGCCGTTTTTTTCGAGAGTATCAAGAAAAGTTGCTAATTTTTTCGATGTTGCTGTGTTTGAAATTGAGTCAAACCCTGTGTCTGCGCCTGTTTTTTGGAACATTCGCGTGTTGTTGTTGCGGATTACGCCGTAGTGGAATTGCTGTGTCCAGCCCTTTTCCCAGTCCATTTCTGCGAGCATTACAAGCATTGCAGTTTTAAATCTGCCAATGTCGTTGGTTTTGAGCGGATAATTGTTTATTGCCTTTCCGAAAATCATTTTTACCGCTCTTTCGTCATAATCTTTCGCATAAAAATCCTCAAATCCGTGGTCTGAAAGTTTGCAGCCTTGCGAGGCGAAAAAATCGTGCCGATTCATTAGCGCGTAGATGTAATCGTCTATGCCTGTGATATTTACGCCAGAAATATCGGACAATTTTTCGACATAAGCGCAGAAATTTTCAGTATCGTCTATCATTATCGCTTTGTCGGGTCGCCAAGTGGGCAGCATTTTGAGTTCAAAGCCGCTTTCTCTCGTTTTTTTGTGATATTCAAGCGTGTCAGTAGGGTCGTCTGTGGTGCAAACAGCCTCAACGCGGTATTTGCGCATCAGGTTTCGCGCCGAAAATTCGTGCGATTGCAGTTTTTCGTTGCAGAGATTAAAAATTTCCTGCGCGGTTTCTGGCGAGAGCAGTTTTGTTATTCCGAATGCCGTTTTAAGTTCTAAATGAGTCCAATGATAGAGCGGGTTTCGCATTGTGTAAGGCACAGTTTCTGCCCATTTTTCAAATTTTTCCCAATCAGACGCGCCGCCAGTGATAAAATGCTCGTTGATGCCGTTTGCACGCATTGCACGCCATTTGTAGTGGTCGCCGCCGAGCCAAAGTTCCGTAATAGAACGAAAGCGGTAATCCTCCGCTACCTGTTGCGGATTTAGGTGGCAATGATAGTCGATAATCGGCTGATTTTCAGCGTGTTCGTGGTATAATTTTTGCGCTGTTGCGGTTTGCAGCAAAAAATCAGGGTCTAAAAAATTTTTCATGTTATTGATGGTTATTTGTTGTTATTAATAGTTATTTGTAGTTATTTGTAGTTATTTATTATTATTAATGGTTATTCATTGTTATTCATTGTTATTCATTGTTATTGATAGTTATTCGTAGTTATTTATTGTTATTAATAGTTATTCATTGTTATTAATGGTTGTTAATAGTTATTTGTAGTTATTGATAGTTATTTGTATCTATCAATAACTACAAATAACTACAAATAACTACAAATAACCATCAATAACAACAAATAACTATCAATAACTATTAATAACTACAAATAACTATTTTGTTTGCACTACAAGATAGTGGCTGACTGACCAAAAATCGTTTGGATTTGAAATGTTGAGCGTGTAAGAATTTTCGTTTTTGACAAGCGAATAAGAGCCTGTCGGGTGCGCTGTGAGTATTTTCGCAGTTTTTGATTTTATTTGCAAAGTCTTTGTTTTGCGCAAATCAACCTTTGTAAAAGTTTTCTCGTCAAAATCGCCTTGCAGCACTTTTTTAGTATTAAATAAACCGCTTTTTGCGGTTATCGCTTTGTCTTTTAGCGTTTTAGCATCTGCAAAAATGTAATAAACGCTGTTGATTTGTTCCTCATTTTTGGAAATAATATTGTCGCGCTCCTCTTTATCGCGTTTAAGTCCTTGAATTGCAAGCGATTGCTGCGAAATCAATTCTGTACGTTTTGCAAGTTCGCTTGTGATGTCTGCAATATGCTCGTTTTTGTACTCAATTTCTTGCGTAAGAGTCTGAGCAGCAGCGTTTAACTCAGCAATTTTTATAGTATTGTTTGTTAAAAGCCGTACATTCAAAGCCTCTATTTTTTCTTTGCTTTCTTTGATTAATTTTTCAATTTCTGCAAGCAAAGCCTTAACATCTTCCCGCAAAAATCCACCGTCTTTCAACGAATTTACTATAATTTCGTCTTCAATCGACTTGATTTTATCAAGGTTTATATGCACTTCGCCCATTGTTACAAAATAAAAATTAACATCCTCTTCGATTTTTTGACAATATTGTTTCAAAGAATCATTTTCACGCACAAGTTCTGACGAACTTTTACCACAACCGCAAACAATAAGAATAATAAAAATTATTAAAATGTTGCGATTTAATTTTACTTTAATTTTATTCATAAAAAATCAACTTTTATTAAGAAGAATAAAAAAATACCTGTTTTATCGTTAAATATCATATAAATATTTTTAATATTTAACATAAAAATTTACATAAATCTATATAACAAATTCCGTGCCAAAGGTACAAATAATCAACGAATAAAATTATATTTAACTACAATTAAAATATAGATGTATTTTTTAGTAATTTATTCATTTAACAATAAATCAAAACTATTTTCAAACTCATAATTAAACCTTTTGTCTTTTTTTTATCTAAATTTAAAAGGATTTTTTATTATTAACTCAAAAAAACATTTATCATTATGAAAGCACGCATTACAACACTGGCAGTGATTTTGCTGGTTTCGCTAACGCAAATTTTTGCGCAAAACAGAATTACAGTCGAAGCCAAAAGCGACGACATCAGCGACAACCTTGATTTAAAGGCAGTTGCAATCCTCTTTGGCAAAGCCAAAGACCTCGAAGAGTTTGAGAAAATGCTCAACGATTATCAAAATCCTGTATCAAACCTTGACCTCAATTACGACGGCAAGGTGGATTATTTGAGAGTACTCGAATCACCCGAAAAAGATGCACACATCATTATCATTCAGGCAGTTTTGGCTCAAGACATTTTTCAAGATGTGGCAACCATTATCGCTGCCCGCGAAAACGACAAAACAGTAGTGCAAATCGTAGGCGATTCTTATCTTTACGGCGAAAATTACATTATTGAGCCTGTTTATATCTACACTCCTGTAATTTATTCGTGGTTTTGGAGTTCGTATTATGTACGTTGGTGGTCGCCTTATTACTGGGGTTATTATCCGACTTGGTATCATAATTATAGTTGCGTAGATTATCACCACTATCGGCATTGGCTGCATAATTATTACAGAGATTATCATTATGTAAGTTATCGTTACCACAATAATTCAAGATATGACTATAGAAATTCGTCTGCATACGGCTCAATGTCGCGCAGGGATTATTCTACAAGGTATCCAGACAAAAGTTTCTCGCAGAGAAATTCAAGCAGAACCTACGGCGACCGCGCAGTAACCAACCGCAGAGATATTGAACGCTCGCGCAGTTCTTACGGCACAACCCACAATACACGCAGCAACAATTCAAGTCGTTCCGAAAGCAGAACAAGGGACAATTCTAACAGAGATAATTCCTCTATAAGAGGCAACGAAGACAGAACGCACGACAATTCGAGCAGCACAAGAAGTTCATCAAGCAACGACCGCAGAAGTTCCAGCGAGGCAATGCGCAGCAACAGCGACAATAACCGCTCGTCAGGCACATCAACTTCAACGGACAACCGCCAGCAATCAACAGGTACTTCTACACGAAGTTCGTCCGACAACCGCTCGCAGTCTTCGGGCAGCAGCACAAGGAGTTATGACAGCGGAAAAAGTTCAGGCACGTCAAATTCGGGCAGTTCTACAAGAAGTTCTTCAAGCAGTTCCTCGTCAAACAATTCAAGTTACAGCCGTCCAAGTTCCTCATCAAGCAGTTCGAGTTCTGTAAGAAGTTCGAGCAGCGGAAGCAGCACAAGAAGTTCGTCTGGAACGGTAAGCAGCGGTAGTTCAACCCGTTCAAGTTCAGGCTCATCAATGAGCAGCGGAGGCGGCTCACGTGGCTCATCAAGCGGCAGTAGCGGAGGCGGAGGCTCAAGACGCAGGTAAAAAAGATTCAGGTTAAATCAATAAACAGTGTTTTTATCTAACGCAAAGTTTGCAGAGAGTTTTCGCAGAGAACGCAAAGCATTGATAATCAATATCAAAAACTTTGCGTTCTTTGCGTTTTTTTGCGTGGAAATGGACTTTTGAGGCAGCCTCCTACGGTTGTATAAAAGTGCGCCGTACCTGCTTATTCTGCATTTTCTCCTTCTTCAAGATTTTCATCGCTTTCGTTATCTACCTTGCAGATGGAGGCGATTTCTTCATTGCGTTTTTCGAGGTTAATCAGGCGGACGCCCTGCGCGGCGCGCCCCATAACGCGAATGTCGGAAACGTGCAGGCGGATTGCAATGCCCGATTTGTTGATAATCATAATATCGTTGTCGTCAGTAACGTTCTTGATCGCAACGAGATTGCCTGTTTTTTCGGTGATATTCATTGTTTTAACACCCTTTCCGCCGCGATTTGTAACGCGGTAAATCGCTATCGGTTCGCCGTTTTCGTCAAGAACGCGGTTGCCTTCCTCGTCAAGTTCGTCAAGCCACGAACGTTTGCCGTAACCCTTTTCCGATACCACAAGCACTGTGTCGGTAGGCTCGCTGACGGTAATCATTCCAACAACTTCGTCATCGTTTTCGTCAAGTGTCATTGCGCGCACGCCTGTGGCGTTTCTACCCATTTCGCGCACTTTTGCCTCGTTGAAACGAATTGCCCGCCCGTGTTTGTTGGCAATAACAATTTCGCTGTTGCCGTCTGTGAGGCGAACCTGAATAACGGAGTCGTCCTCGCGGATTGTGATTGCATTAACGCCATTTTGACGCGGACGCGAATATGCCGCAAGGCAGGTTTTTTTGATAACACCCTGTTTTGTGCAGAAAACAAGATAGTGATTTTTGTTATATTCAGGGTCTTGCAAACTTTTTACACGGATAAACGCATTAATTTTATCGCCGCTTTCGATATTTAACATATTTTGTATTGCCCTGCCTTTTGAGGTTTTGTTTCCTTCTGGAATTTCATAAACTTTAAGCCAGTAACAACGCCCTTTTTGCGTAAAAAACAGCATATAATTGTGCATTGTGGCAGGATAAATATATTCAATAAAATCCTCGTCTTTGGTTGCGCCACCTTTTGCGCCCATTCCGCCGCGATTTTGCGCTTTAAATTCAGTTAAAGGCGTGCGTTTGATATAACCCTGATGCGAAATTGTGATAATCATACGGTCGTCAGAATAAAAATCCTCAGGGTTCATTTCTTCAGAGGCATAAACAATTTCCGTACGGCGTTTGTCGCCGAATTTTTGCTTAACTTCCTCTAATTCAGCAACAATAATTTCCATTCTGCGTTCAATTCTTGCTAAGATATCGCGAAAATCCTCAATTTTTTTCAATAAATCTTCATAATCGGCAATTTGTCGTTCCAATTCTCGTTTGGTTAATTGGCGCAAGCGCAGTTCCACAACATATTCCGCCTGACGCTCGCTCATATCGAAACGTTCCATAAGGCGTTGCTCCGCCTCTGCGGGCGTTGATGAACTGCGGACAATCTGAATTGCCTCGTCAAGCGCGTCAATAATTTTCATTAAGCCCTCTAAAACGTGCGCTCTGTCTAACGCTTTATCAAGTTCAAACTGCGTTCTGCGGGTAACAACTTCGTGGCGATGTTCTACAAAATTATCTATTAACTCTCTCAATTTCAGCGTTTTAGGTCTGCCTTTTACCAAAGCCACGTTATTAACCGAAAAAGAGGATTGCAAAGCGGTAAATTTGTACAGTTTATTTAGCACAACAGCCGAATTTGCATCACGTTTCACATCAACCACAATACGCATTCCGCGCCTGTCAGACTCGTCATTTACATTTGAAATTCCATCAATTTTTTTATCCTCAACCAACGCCGCGATATACTCAATAAGTTCTTTTTTATTAACCTGATAAGGAATTTCGGTAATAATAATTTTTTCGCGGTTGCTTTCATTTTCAATTTCGGCACGACCTCGAATAATAATTCGTCCGCGCCCTGTTTCAAACGCCTCTTTTACGCCTGCATAGCCGTAAATAATTCCGCCTGTTGGAAAATCAGGTGCTTTAATATAATGCATCAATTCTTCGGTAGTAATTTCGCGGTTATGCACAAAAGCGATTACTGCATCAACGCACTCGGAAAGGTTGTGCGGAGCCATATTTGTCGCCATGCCAACCGCGATGCCCGATGCGCCGTTTATAAGCAGATTCGGTATTCTCGTAGGCAAAACGTTGGGTTCTTTTAGCGTTTCGTCAAAATTTGGGGTAAAATCCACCGTATTTTTGTCGATGTCGCGCAACATTTCTTCTGCCACTTTTTGCAAACGCGCCTCTGTATAACGCATTGCAGCGGGTTCATCGCCGTCAACGGATCCAAAGTTGCCCTGTCCGTCAACAAGTTGGTAACGCAACGACCAAGGCTGCGCCATACGCACCAAAGTCATATAAATAGACGAATCGCCGTGCGGGTGATATTTACCCATAACCTCGCCGACAATACGGGCGGATTTTTTATAGGGCTTGTCGGAAGTGTTGCCGAGTTCATTCATCCCAAACAAAACTCTGCGATGAACGGGTTTTAATCCATCTCTCACGTCAGGCAAAGCGCGTGAAACAATCACCGACATAGAATAATCTATGTAGGCAGATTTCATTTGTTCTTCAATATCAATTTTTATAAGTCGTTCCTGTTCAATCATTTATATACTATTTTTTTAATTTCTATTTATTACATTTATTAATTTTTGCAGATTTTGACGGCAATCAAAAAGTGCCACTATAAAGATATATTCGTTAAAAATAAAATAAAATAACTTTATAACTTGGGTGCTTTTTACGCATTGTGCTTTGCAAAATAACTTTGCCGTTGTTAATATCCTCTTTTGACCGTACAACAACATTCAACATCTCTTTTTTTTGAAATGGTTGAGTTTAAACAACTGTCATTGTACAGGACAATTTCAACATTTTGCAACACAGTTTGTCTTCTACATTCAGTAAAACACGAAAAATATCCATTCGCTTTGTATTAAGCATTACGTTCATAAGAAATTCTAATTTAAAAATTCGACTGCAAAGGTACAAAATTTTTACAATATAGCAAAATTTTTTTAAGGAAAATATGCACAAAAAACAGGCGTAAATTTATTTTTACACCTGATTTTTTTATAAACTTGCTGCATTAATTTTTGTTAAAAAAATCTATTTCAAAGCCTCTGCACCACCGATAATATCAAGCAGTTCGCTGGTTATAGACTGCTGCCGTTGTTTGTTGAATTGGATTGTAAGCCCGTCAAGTATTTCGTCTGCGTTGTCGGTTGCAACCTGCATTGCGACAGTGCGGGCAGCCTGTTCCGCAGCCGCAGAATCAAGCAAAACGGCGTAGATTTTCGTGCGTAGCGATTTCGGCAGCAACGTATCTAAAAGCGTTTGTCTATCAGGCTCAATGATATAATCGCTCGGAAGGTCATTTTGTTCTGTTTCAGGCAAAATTAATGGCATAAATTGCTCATTAGCAGGCACTTGCACGCCAGCACTTTTGAAATGATTATAGAGCAAAACCACTTTGTCAATTTTTTTTGCGGTAAAATCTGCAATCAACCTGTCAGCGACCGCTTTTGCGCCTTCGTAGTTGGGTTTGTCCATTAATTCCGCGTAACCGCCTTTGATATTTACGGGCAAATCCATTTTGCGAGCCGCCTCTTCTATTTTTTTGCCGATTGCATAAATCTCTATTTCACAGCCGATTGCGGAATATTTTTTGATTGTTTCGGTCAAAATTTTAATAATATTTGAGTTGAACGCCCCGCACAAACTTGAATTTGACGACAACGCAACTACCGCGACCTTTTTCGTTTCGCGCGTCTGCATCAACGGCGACACAAAATCATTTGCGTCAGATGCAATAAAGCGTTTCAGAATGTCAGTCAGGCGCGTTTCATACGGCAAAAACCGCTCGATATTGCTCTGCGCTTTTCGCAACTTTGCCGATGCCACCATTTTCATCGCCGAAGTAATTTTCTGCGTTGATTTTACTGAGCCGATACGCCCTTTTATTTCTTTTAACGATGCCATAAAATTTTATTTCAAACTCGTTACAACCTCCTCTGCAACTGATTTGAGCAGTGTTTCAACTTCGTCTGTGATAACGCCCTGTTTGAGAACGTCAAGCACGTCGTTTTGGTGTCTTAATTCAAGAATATGCAAATATTCTTTTTCAAATTCGTGAATTTTTTCCACAGGAAGTTCAAACAAAAGCCCCTTTGTGCCTGCGTAAATCACCGCAATCTGCTTTTCGACAGGAAATGGCGCGTATTGCGGTTGAATAAGCAAGGCGGAGTTCTTTTTTCCTTTGTCAATCGTTCTGCGGGTAACGGTGTCCATATCACCGCCAAACTTTGTAAATGCCTCTAATTCACGATATTGCGCCTGGTCGTTTTTTAATGTTCCCGCAATTTTTTTCATCGCCTTAATTTGTGCATTTCCGCCCACGCGGCTAACCGAAATTCCGACATTGATTGCAGGGCGAATTCCTGCATTAAACAGACCTGTTTCAAGAAAAATTTGCCCATCGGTAATAGAAATTACGTTTGTAGGAATATATGCCGACACGTCTCCCGCCTGCGTTTCGATAATAGGCAGCGCAGTCAATGAGCCGCCGCCTTTCACTTTGCTTTTCAGCACATCGGGCAGGTCGTTCATTTTTGCCGCAACATCGTCATTATTAATAATTTTTGCAGCGCGTTCCAACAAGCGCGAATGGAGATAAAAAATATCGCCAGGGTATGCTTCACGCCCTGAGGGTCTTCGTAAAATCAACGACACTTCGCGGTAAGAAACAGCCTGTTTGGACAAATCGTCATAAATCACCAGCGCGTGGCGACCTGTATCGCGGAAAAATTCACCGATAGCCGCTCCTGCAAACGGCGCATAAAACCGCAACGCCGCAGGGTCTGATGCCGATGCACTGATAACGACAGTGTATTCCAACGCGCCTTTTTCGCGCAAAATATTGACAATATTTGCCACAGTCGAGCCTTTTTGCCCGATTGCAACGTATATGCAATAAACGGGTTTTCCTGCCAAAAAATTTGCACGTTGATTTATAATTGCATCAATGCCGATAGCGGTTTTTCCCGTCTGCCTGTCGCCGATGATAAGTTCGCGCTGCCCGCGCCCGATTGGTATCATTGCATCAATCGAGATAATTCCCGTTTGCAGCGGCTCATTTACAGGCTGGCGGAAAATTACGCCGGGTGCTTTTCTTTCGAGCGGCATTTCGATTAGTTCGCCGTCAATCGCGCCTTTGCCGTCAATCGGCTCGCCGAGCGGATTAATTACGCGCCCCAACAAGCCTTCGCCCGTCATAATTGAGGCGATGCGCCCTGTGCGTTTCACAGTGTCGCCCTCTTTGACCAAATCGGTGCGCCCCATAAGCACTGCACCTACGTTATCTTCTTCGAGGTTCATTACCACAGCCATTTCGCCGTTTTCAAATTGCAGAAGTTCGCCCGATTCGGCATTGCTCAAACCGAAAATGCGCACTACGCCATCGCTCACTTGCAGCACCGTTCCCACTTCCTCAAATTTTACGCGGGTATTGATGCCTTCAAGTTGCATTTTCAGCACTTCCGAAACCTCGCTTGCTTTAATATTTGACATAATTTTTTAGAACAAAAAACATAGAACAAAGTAAAGACTTGTACAAGAATTTTTCTGTTTTCTGCCATTGTTTCATTTTTATTTGTTTTACAAAAAATATTTTTTAGAACTAAAATAAAGATATTTTGGAACAAAACAAAATTTTCTTACCTGTCTTGTTCTTTAATCTTTGTTCTTTATTTTATTTAACCAATTCCAACCGCATTTGATTTAACTGATTTTTCACGCTTGCATCTAAACGCAGGTCGTCAATTTCAACTATAAATCCGCCAATAATTTCATTATCGGTTTTTGTTAAAAAATCTACCGTTCCGCTTTTCTCTTTTAAAATCAACGAGATAAGCGATTTTTCCGTTTCTTTATCAGCAGGAATAACCGTTGTGAGATTAACCTGCACCATATTTTTTTCATCGCGATAAACCTTTTCATACATCATCGCGATAGAGTGCATACTGCTTGCCCGCCCGTTTTCCACAACCACTCGCAGAGCGTTTTTACAGGTTTCGCCTGCATTTTTGCCCGCAGCAGCAAGCAGCAAAGCCTCTTTTTCTTTCGGCGAAACAGTAGGATTTTCCAACGCTTTTTTCAGTGCAGGAAAAGCCGAAAACTGCTTTGCCACCGTTTTCATTTCTTCAAAAAGCGGAGTTTCCTCGCCTTTTTCCGCTGCAAACCTGTAAATCGCCTTTGCGTACCGTTTAGAAATTGTTCCTGAATCCATCGGCATTAATTTTGTGCTTCGTTGATAAGTTGATTAACCAACTCTTGCTGCGAAGGCAGATTTGACAGATTTTTTCTGAGAATTTTCTCAGCAATGCTGATAGAAAGTTCTGCAATTTCCTTTTTTACATCGCGCAAAGCCAATTCCTGCTCTTTACGGATTGCGGTTTTAGCCTCTGCGATAAGTTTGCCCGCCTCAATTCCAGCCTGTTCTTTTGCATCGGCAATCACTTTTGCCCGCATTTCATCGGCTTGTTTGAGAATTTGCAATTCTTGTTCGCGGGCTTGTTTGAGGATTTTTTCGCTCTCTTGTGTAATGCCTGCTAAACGTTCAGTCGCCTCTTTTGCATCTGCTAACGATTTATCAATGAACGCTTTACGCTCTTCCACCATTTTTACAATGACAGGAAAACCGAATTTTGCAAGCACAAAAAACACCGTTCCGAAAGCCACCAGCATCCAAAACAACAAGCCCAAATCTGGAGTCAATAAACTCATTTTTTCTTTTTTTAGAACAAAGAGCAAGGAACAAAGAGAAAAGACGTGTAGCCTTGTCATTGCGGGCTTTTACCCGCAATCTCATCGTTTTGTTTCTTTACCTTTGTTTCATTTTTTAATTGTTTTATAATTTTTTTTTTAGAACAAAATAAAGATTTTTTTCCGAACAAAATACAAGTTTTCTTACATCTGTCTTTGTTCTTTTATCTTTGCTCTTTGTTCTACTTCAAAATAAATCCGCAAACAACCACAGCGAACAATGCCACGCCCTCAATAAGAGCGGCAGAGATAATCATATTCATTTGAATATCGCCTTTTGCTTCGGGTTGCCGAGCGATTGCGTCCATTGCCTGTCCGCCGATACGTCCAATGCCAATACCTGCGCCGATAGTTGCAAGACCTGCGCCGAGTGCCGCGCCGAATTTAACCAATCCTGCGCCTGCTACTGCCTGTAATAAAATTGTAGATAACATTTTTTTTTTTAATTATTAATTATTAATTATAAATTATTTTTTAACTTTTTCGTGGTGCGGCTCTACTTGCGAAAGCCCGATAAACACTGCGGAAAGCATAGTGAAAACATACGCCTGAATGAACGCCACAAGCAATTCAACCACGTCAATAAAAATCGTCATTATAACCGACAAAACGCTCATAAACGAGTTCATTGCCGCGCCCATACTGACAGAAATAAAGATTATGCAAGTCAATCCCAAAACAATGGAATGTCCTGCTAAAATGTTGGCAAACAGACGTATCATAAGTGCGAAAGGCTTTGTGAATAGTCCAACAATCTCAATCGCAGGCATAATCGGAATGGGAAATTTAAGCCAGGTCGGCACATTCGGGTTAAAAATTTCTTTCCAATATTCTTTTGTGCCGAAAATGTTAACAATCACAAAGGTAAAAATCGCCAGAACGCCTGTTACAGCGATGTTTCCTGTAACATTTGCGCCGCCAGGAAACAGCGGAATTAATCCAAGCAAATTATTGAAAAATATAAAAAAGAAAACCGTTAGCAAATAGGGCGTGTAGCGTGCATAATTCTTTCCTATACAGGGTTTTACCACGCCATCGACAATGCTCATTATCAGCATTTCCATTGCACCGATAAAACCTTTCGGAGAAGAAGTCTCTACGTTGCGTTTTTTATACCAATTTGCACACGAAAGTATCAATATTATCAGCAGCGAACTGCCAAAAAGCAGCGAGCAAGCGTTTTTTGTCAGCGAAAAATCCAGCGGGCGCATTTCTGTGCCGTCAGCGTTACGTTCTACGATTTTTCCTTTATATTTTTCCGAATGAGAAATGGAAAATCCTTGATAATCAGCGTGTCCGTGTTCAAAACGCGCAGACGAAAAAATATGCCAGCCGCTTGTTTTTCCTTTCACAATCACAGGCAGCGGAATAGACATCGGGTGTTCTTTGATTGTTACAATGTGCCAATCATACGCATCGCCAACGTGTTCCAAAATCAGTTCGGTAACATCTAATTCCTCATTTTGTTTGTGCTGTTCTTGTGCAAAAATTGTATTTGCCGACAAAAACATTATTAAAAAAAGTAATATCAGTCGTAAGTTATAAGTCATAAGTCTTTTTTTACTTTTATCTATTTGTTTTTATTTAATTTTAATAAAATTTGCGATTCGTAAATATCGTAAAGAATGTACGTCAGTAGAAAAAACGTGCAAAACGGCATTGTCGGCGTTTTTGTTTCGTTTTCAAAAAAGAATGCGACCGCAATAATGAACAGTGCCAGAAACAATTTCGGCATTTTTACAAGTAGAATCATTTGAGCAGGCGGTTGCTTTTTTTCGTATCTTTTGGCAAAAAGCGCGAGCATAATTCCGTTTAGCATAAAGAACGCAGGCACAATCCAAAACATTAGCGGAATCCCAAAATTTTTCCAAATCAGATTGCAAACCACACACACCGCTGCCGTAAGAAGCAGCAGAGAAGTAAATACCTGAAACAATATTTTTTGAAATAATTTCATATTTTTTTCTTTTTATTGCCACAATCTGCACTGATTAACACGATTTATCTATGTTTATCTGTGTTTTCTGCGACAAAAATATCAACTTTTTACTCCCTCAACACAGACATTGAGCAAATTATTGCACACTTCCACAAAACCGCTTGCTATTTCGACAAGCGTTTCCTTGCCGTTTGGCAGCGCATATTTTATTGTTCCCTCGCGCAGCGAAGAAACCAACGGCGCGTGATTTTCAAGCACCTCAAACAATCCCGCCGTTCCGGGCAGAGTTACGCTTTTTACTTCGCCCGAAAAAAGCGTCTGCGAGGGAGTTATAATCGAGAGATTCATAGTTTTAATCTTTCTATTTCGTTTTTTATTTCTGTAATAATTTCTTTGTTAGCAATTTCGCCGTCTAAACTGAAAACAACAAACACTTTGCCACCAAATTTTTCTTCAAAGTCGGCAAAACTTGCTTTCATTCTTTCGGTTGCGGAATAACCGCCGAAATTTGATTTTGCTGTAACAGGTTTTATCTGAATACCAATCGCTTTGTCGCCAACTTTTGCAATGTAATCAATATCGCCGACGTGGTCTAATTCGGGGTCGCTTTCCTCAAAAGTAAGTTTCGGAAAAATCTTTGCCAAACCGTCATTCACGACCGATTTTTCGCGAATAAAGCCGTCAAAAGTTCGGTTGATTGTGAGATTGAAAATATAGTCAATGCAATCCTGTCGCGAGAGAGCAGCAAAAGCAGCTTGCCATTCGGGGATAACGACTTCTGTTATCTTTTCGTAAAGTCGCTCGCCGAGTTCCTGCAAACTTTCTTTCGTGATTTTGGTTTTTGCTTTTGCCTCTGTATAAACATTCTCAAAATACCACTGTTCCCAATCATTGATTGTATTTGGCTGACACTCGCGAATAAGAGCCATTACAGCACCAACTTTGTTAGGTCGCGAAAGTTGGTACGTCTGGCAGGCGTAGTTGAGGACTTTTTCCTTTTTGCCGAAGTCAAGAGAATATTTTTCTTGTTTCATAACGTTTGAAATTTAGATTTATACTTAAAATCTATTCTATTATCAACCTCTGCCATTTTATCTTTCAATAAATGTGCATTAATAAAAGTTTTATTTTCCAGATATAGATACGCCAAAAGATTATTTTGAGTATCATATTTTTGTTCGTCAAATTTGAGAAAAACGCGCTTATTTTTCAATTTATTGCGCAGATATTCGGTTGCTTTGCCGTTGATTTGCGGGTTTTGTTTTATTCCTATCAATCTAACAATCAAATCATTACTTAATTTAAGAAGTTCGGGGCTGATAATTTCTTTTACCGTAAATAATTCCTCACGTTTGGTTGAACTGTCTGTATCTATTTTTGAACCGAATTGCAGTTTTTTGACATCGATTTTTTTATCAATTTTATGAGTATCAATAAATTGACAGGGTAAATTCTTGATACCTTTTGTGAAATCCGTTTCTATTTCAGGTTGTTTTATTAAATCAACTTTTCCGACTTTTTCTTGAATAATCGGAATAAAATCATCGTTTATTTCGTAACCTACTGAATTTCTATTAAGATTCTTTGCTGCCAAAGAGGTTGTTCCGCTACCCAAAAACGGGTCTAACACGGTTTCATTTGGGAATGAAAACATTTTTATCAATCTTTTGGGCAACTCTTCTGGAAACATTGCCAAATGCTTGTCTTGCTTGGCACCGTTGAAATACCAATGACCGTTAAAATAAGTGTTCCATTCCTCGTTTGTAATTACCGATTTCGCTTTCTGTTCGGCGGTCGGTTTCGGTGCATTGCCCTGTTTTTTGAACAGCAAAATATATTCAAAATCAAGTTTCACAATGCCATTACGCGGGTGCGGAAAACTGCCCATCACGGCACCGCCGCCTGTCGTATTCATTGTAGTTGCTTTTTGCCAAATAATCTGCCCCATAAAATCGAAACCTACTGCCTCACAGAATCGTATAATTTCGGAATGAATGGGAATTACCTTGTATCTGCCATAGTAAACCGAGCGGGCGAACTGGTCGCCGATATTGATACACAACCGACAACCATCGTGCAACACGCGAAAACACTCTGCCCAAACCAAATTCAGGTTGTTAATATAGTTTTCGTAACTATCGTTAAATCCAATTTGATTGTCCGAGCCATAATCTTTCAACTGCCAATACGGCGGCGAAGTGATAATCAAATGTACTGATTTATCACTTAACTCGCTCATTTGGCGGCTGTCGCCGTTGATTATGGTGTGTTTTATTTGCATATTTTTTTTTTTTTTTTTTTTTTTCTCTTTACCCCGCCATTTCTTGTAATTTTTTCCCTTTTTCCCTTGCATCTTCTATTGTGCCGACATTCAAAAAGGCTTGTTCGGGCAGGTCATCAACTTCACCGTTCATAATCATATTAAAGCCTTTTATCGTGTCCTCTATTGACACCATAACGCCTTTGACGCCCGAAAATGCCTCCGCCATAAAAAACGGCTGCGACATAAAACGCTGCACTCTGCGGGCGCGATTTACAACCTGCCTGTCCTCATCAGACAACTCCTCCATACCGAGAATTGCAATAATGTCCTGCAATTCTTTATACCGCTGTAAAAGTTGTTTTACTCGCTGCGCTGTGTCATAGTGCGCCTCGCCGATAACATTCGGGTCAAGAATGCGCGAAGTAGAACCAAGCGGGTCAACCGCAGGGTAAATGCCCATTTCAGATATTTTTCTATCTAAGACCGTTGTTGCGTCAAGGAACGAAAATGTAGTTGCAGGCGCAGGGTCGGTAAGGTCGTCAGCAGGCACATAAACCGCTTGTACAGAGGTAATTGAGCCGTTTTTTGTTGAGGTAATGCGTTCTTGCATTGCACCCATTTCGGTAGCCAAAGTCGGCTGATAACCAACCGCAGACGGCATTCGCCCAAGCAGAGCCGAAACCTCAGAGCCAGCCTGTGTGAAACGGAAAATATTGTCAATAAAAAACAGGATATCGCGACCGCTTTCGCCGCCGTTGTCGCGGAAACCCTCTGCAATAGTCAAGCCTGACAATGCGACCGAACTTCTTGCGCCGGGCGGCTCGTTCATTTGTCCAAAGACCAATGTCGCCTGCGATTTTGCCAACTCGTCATAGTCAATTTTAGACAAATCCCATTCACCGCGCTCCATTGATTTTTTGAACTCCTCGCCGTAACGAATTACGCCAGACTCGATCATTTCCCGCAGCAAATCGTTTCCTTCGCGGGTACGCTCGCCAACGCCTGCAAATACCGAAAATCCGTTGTGCTTTTTGGCGATATTATTAATCAACTCCATAATAAGCACTGTTTTTCCAACACCTGCGCCGCCGAAAAGCCCAATTTTTCCGCCTTTGAGATAAGGCGCGAGCAAATCAATCACTTTTATTCCTGTAAAAAGAATTTCCTTTGAGGTAGAAAGTTCCTCAAATTTTGGCGGTTCGCGGTGTATAGGCATTGCGTTTTCACGACTGACAGGCTTTATACCGTCAATCGTTTCGCCGATAACGTTAAGCAAACGCCCTTTCACTTGGTCGCCTACGGGCATTGAAATTGGTTTGCCTGTGCTTACCGCTTTCATTCCGCGGCAAATTCCGTCAGTAGAATCCATTGCCACAGCGCGCACTGTGTCTTCGCCAATATGCTGCTGCACTTCGACAATCAAAACTTTACCGTCTGGGCGGGCAATTTCCAAAGCATCATAAATTCGGGGACATTCGCCGCCCGTTTTTTCATAAGTAACGTCAATGACAGGACCAATTACTTGCGAGATATATCCAATATTTTTCGACATAATTTCGTTTATAAAAAGAACGCGCAAAGATACAAATTTTTTGCAAATGTTTGTCCATTTTTTAGAAAAAAACGAAAATTGTTGAAAAGTTTTTTTCACTCCTTTGTAAATAATTCTTTAAAAGAGCCGTCTTCATAAAAAACTGTAATCCGAATAATTTTTTTCTCAATCGGCTTTTCGATAATTTTTTCGCGAATTTCTATTACAGTTTGCGGTTCGTGCGTAATTTTTTCAGAATTTTCGATGAAATAGGGCTTTTTCGTCTCCAAATTTCTATTTTCAAAATTTTCTGAAACATTTTTTTGTTCGTTTTTTGGCACGAAACTATCTGATTTTGAGGGATTTTCATCGTCAAAACCGAATAAATTACCGCCTTGAGAATTTGATATTTTTCCAAACATTGTACCTTCGCCAAAATAAAGCCATTCTCGGCTCACTGTTTTGTACGTTTCGAGAATTCTGTCGATTAATTCAATCGAAAGCGTGCTGTTACCCGATTTCAGTTGTGTCAATCGCGCAGGACTAATGCCTGTTTGCTGCGCAAATTGCTGATTAGTAAGGTGTAATTTGTCAATTAATTCAAAAATTCTGTTGTTCATAATTGTAAAAATAAATTTTTGCAAAGGTAAAATAAATTTTCTAATTATCAAAATATAATAGTAAAAATAAATTTTATATTTATAAACATATCTATTTTACAAATGTAAAAGAAAAAGAATAATACATATTTGCGCAGATATTTTTAAAATTTGAAAAATATGATTTGTATTATTTAGTATGATACCCTTATATTTGCCTAAAAATAATCATAATTTGCTGATTTTATGGGCTTTACCACAAAAAGCGGAAAATGTAGATAATTCTGTTAAACGATTTTTATACCCCTGTTTTGCGTGTAGTAGTCCGTAATGACAAGATATAAACAATATTTATCTAAAATTAAAACAAACTCTTATGTTATTTGAAATTATTACTGTCCGCTAAACATTTCCTGACTTCGCCACAGGGACACCTTACGAATTTTTCCAAAAATTTGGTTTTAAAAAAGAACACAAAGATTTTTACACCCCGACTTTCGATGTTGTTCCCTGTCATTGCGGGCTACGACACGCAATCTAATTTTGTAATATTGTAATTTGTAATATTGAAATTGCGTGTAGAAGCCCGCAATGGCAGGGGATAAACAATGTTTGCCCAAAACTAAAAACAGATACAGAAGTATTTAAAGCAACTTCAAAAACTATTTTTGAACAAAAACGGCTGCCTTTTTTGACAGCCGTATCACACACAAGAACATTAATTTGTAAATACTTATAAAATTAAAGAAGAAAGAAAGAAAGAAAGAAAGAAAGAAAGAAAGAAAGAAAGAAAGAAAGAAAGAAAGAAAGAAAGAAAGAAAGAAAGAAAAGTGTCAAAATTAGGGAAAATAAGTAAATTTTTCGTAATAATTTGAAATAAATTATCTACGAATACGGCATATTTCACGTTAAAAAAGCGTTAATTAAACTAATATTTGATATTTGTATTATAACTATCTGGTTTTAGGGTTATTAACTCAAGAAATCATACTTTTTTCAGAGAGTTACATATTTATAAAATACACAACCCTCTTTTAATTCAATTTTTATTTGATATAAAATTACTTAAATTACTGATTTTTAAATAGTTATATTAATTAAAATTATAATGTTAAAGAGTTTGTTTTATTTTTATAAACCTGAAATTTATGTTACAAAATCCGCCTTTTTACTTATGTAAATTCTCTTGTATTTCATCTGTTTTACATTTGTAAACATTTATATTTTTACAAATATAAATGTTTTTTATTTTACAATAGTGTAATACAATTAATTATATTCAAACTTCTCTAAAATTTTAATATTTGCGCACAAAGATACACAAAAGTAAAAATATTCAATTCTCGCGCAACATCTATTTTTCAACATTTTTTCCACTGCCTTATCAACAAAGTATAAACAAAAAACCTGTTCCATACAGAACAGGCAAAACAATCTGTTTTATTAATTAAAAAAACAAAAAATATGAATAAAGTCAAGTAGAGTTTTCTACTCGTCTATTTTCGTTTCGTGTTTTGAGGCAATTTTTATTTCGCTCGCCATATCGTGGTCAATCAAAATTCTACCGCAACTTTCGCATACGATAATTTTTTTACGTTGACGAATGTCAAGTTGCCTTTGAGGCGGAATTTTACTGAAACAACCGCTGCAAGCATCGCGCTCCACAGCCACAACCGACAAACCGTTGCGGGCATTTTTACGGATACGTTTAAACGCCGCCAACAAACGCGCATCTATCTGATTTTCAAGGATTTTACTCTCGTTGCGCAGGAGTTCCTCTTCCTGTTTGGTCTCGTGAATAATGGCGTTCAACTCCTTTTTTTTCTGCTTTAAATCAACTTTTTTATCGTCAATTTTGGCAACTAAATCATCGTTTGCCTCCTGTTTGTACTTGGTATCAATGTTAAAATCCTCAATATTTTTTTCAAAAATTTGAATATCAAGATGCAGATTTTCAATTTCTTTACTCAAAATTTCGTACTCGCGGTTATTGACAACCTGCCCCTGTTGCTCATTTTTTTTACCGACTTTGAGTTTTGCCTCCTCAATCGCGTTTTTATTTTCCGCAATTTTGCGTTTGCGCTCGGTAATTTCCTCTGTGTTGCGCGTAACGCGAGTGTTCAAGCCCGCAATTTCGTCTTCCAAATCTTGCACTTCGAGCGGTAAATCTCCGCGCAAGGTCTTGATTTTGTCAATTTCCGACATCACTTCTTGCAATCTGTAAAGCGATTTCAGACGTTCCTCAACAGAAATTTCCTGAATTTCCTGTATGTTGTGTTTTGCCATAAAATTAAAATTTTATCTTGTAAGTTATTTATTATAAGCGTTTTAACTAATTTTTTTATAGTAAAAAAAATCTATTTCCCCACTATAAAAAATTGAACTGCAAAAATACACTTTTTTTTTATTTTATGCAATAAAAAAGAGCGTTTTTTTTATCTAAAAAAAAATCAAATTTGATTTTTTGGTAATACGATGTTTATTCACTGTATTGCAGGCAACGCCGCATACGCCCTACGAAAAGAAAAGGCTGCCACAGCCTCATTTTTTATTACCCAATTAATCAAATTTAAAATTCTGCAACGCAGAGCGCACAATCGCCGTAATTTTATGTCTATTTCTTTCTTT
>JAISYF010000174.1 GCA_031270065.1 Prevotellaceae bacterium
AAAGAAAGAAAAAGCGTTAAATTAATTATTAATTTTTATACCCGACTTTCGATGTTGTGCCCTGTCATTGCGGGCTTTGTCCCGCAAGCTAATTTTTGTAATATTGAGATTGCGGGTCAAAGCCCGCAATGACAGGGCACAACATCGAAAGTCGGGTATAAAAACCCACGCTCGCGCAGATTTGCAATCTGTGCGCTGTAACTAATTGAAAATCAAACAAAAAAGGTACGATTTACAAAATCGCGCCAGCGGGTTGTTTATCTCACGCGAAGTCCGCAGAGTATTTTACGCAGAGAACGCAAAGAATTGATAATCAATATCATAAACTTTGCGCTCTTTGCGTTTTTGCGTGAAAAAGGCTTTTGAAACAGCCCCATACTTTTTTTGTGGACCCTGTTGGGATTGAACCAACGACCCCCTGATTATGAGTCAGGTGCTACTAACCAACTGAGCTAAGGGTCCTGATAACTTTTAAATTATAAAAATTATAAATTATGACGCGCAAAGGTACAACTTTTTTTGATACTGTGCAAGAACTAAACCTGTTTTTTTGATTTTTTTGTAAAAAGACAATATAAATGCTTAATTTTCAACATTAAAAAATTTCCGCCATCATACACCTCGCACTGCCTCCGCCATATTTTTCGATTGCAGGAATTTCTACTGTGATAATTTCGTTAAATTCCGAAAGTTGCGCAATCTGCTCATTATCAAGCGAATTGTACGCAGTTTGCGACATAACAAGGAATTTTTTGCCGTCAACATTCTGCACTTGCAGCATATTTCCTGCAAAAGTGTGCATCTGCTCTTCGGAAATTTCTATGATTTTTTTATTGCTGCTGAGTAATTTGTCACGCAAAAAATATTTTTCCCAAAACAAATCAAGTGCTTCAAGGCAAACCACCGCGTAAGTATCTGCAACACACATCATTACGTTGGTATGGTAAATTGGTTTGCGCTCTTTGCCCACTGTTTGAAAAGCGCGGAAAGCGCAAGGGAAAAAGTCCAATTTTTTGCAAAATTTTTCAAAAATTGCCTCGTCTGTCCGCTCCGAAAGCGCAGCGTATGCAACACCGTTTTCGCGGTCAAGAATCATACTGCCTGTGCCTTCGAGAAAACGGTTTTCTTTTTCATAATGCGTAAAATCTACAATCGTATTATACTGAAAACCAATCTGTTGCAAATGATTTAGAATATCCTCACGCCTCTCTTGTCGGCGGTTTTCAGCAAACATCGGATAGAGGACAACCGCACCGTTTTTGTGAAACGACACCCAATTATTAGGAAAAATTGAGTCGGGCGTATGCGGCTCATACGTGTCTTTTATTACAATTACATTAATTCCTTTTGCGCGCAGTTTTTCCGTCATCGTCTCAAATTCCGCCAACGCAAGCCGCTGAATTTCAGACGATTGAGTGTTGTCATTTTTTTGAAAAAAATTATTTTCCGCTGTTTGCGCATTAAATCCAAACGCAACGGGCGAAATCATTAAAATATTAGACGTATTTTGCATATATTATTTAATGTGTAAATATAGGATGGGTTTTAAAATAGGGGCAGGTGTTAAAACCCCGCCCCTACAAAATTTCGTACGGAATTTATTTCAATCCCTGTTTTTTTACAAATTCTTTCAACACTTCTGTCAAGTTCGGGCTACCGATTTCTTGCAGTTCGTAGCCTACTTTCACAGTTGGCTGGTTGATTTTTACAACCCTGCCCAAGTCAATCGGCGTACCGATTACAACGGCATCGCAAGGCGTGTTGGCGATAGTTTTTTCCAAGTCTTTCACCTGCTCGTCGCCGTAGCCCATTGCGGGCAATAACGTACCAATTTCGGGGTATTTTTCAAAAGTATATGAAAGTTTGCCCACAGTATAAGGTCGCGGGTCAATGAGTTCTGCCGCGCCGTGTTTGAGAGCCGCCACTGTTCCCGCGCCGATTTTCATTTCTCCGTGCGTGAGAGTTGGTCCGTCTTCCACAACGAGAACTTTTTTACCGCGTATTAATTCAGGTTTATCAACCGTCAGATAAGAAACACCGTCTATCACCACTGCATCAGGATTAATTTTCACAATATTTTTGCGAACAGTATTAATGTCGTCAAGCGATGCAGAATCAATTTTATTTATCACAATAACATCGGAAATCCGCGCTACAACTTCGCCCGGGTAATACGAAACCTCTGCATTCGGGCGCAGCGGGTCAAGAACGCCAATCGTCAAATCGGGCGTGTAGAACGGGAAATCGTTGTTTCCGCCATCCCAAATTATCACGTCGCAGCCGTCTGGGTCTTTTTCTGCCTCGCGCAAAATCGCCTCATAATCCACGCCCGCATAAATCACGTTGCGTTTGGTAACAACGTGCGGCTCGTATTCCTCCATTTCCTCAATGGTACATTCGTGTTTCGCCAAATCCTCAACGGAGGCAAAACGCTGAACTTTCTGTTTCACAAGGTCGCCGTAAGGCATCGGGTGGCGCACTGCAACAGGTTTTAAGCCCATTTCAACGAGAATTTCAATCACTCGGCGTGAGGTCTGCGATTTTCCGCAACCTGTCCTTGTTGCGCCGATAGCGATAACGGGTTTTGTTGATTTAATCATCGTTTCTTTTGTTCCCAAAAGCCAAAAATCCGCGCCAGCCGCATTAACAATCGCGCTAACGTTCATCACGCGCGGGTAAGGCACGTCAGAGTATGCGAACACGCACACATCAACGTTGAATTTTTTGATTAATTCGGGCAAATCTTTTTCCTCAAAAATTGGAATGCCCGCGGGGTAAAGTTCGCCCGCAAGTTCGGTTGGGTACTTTCTGCCTGCAATATCAGGGATTTGGTTGGCAGTAAAAGCAACGACATTATAAGTGGCGTTACCTCTAAAAAAAGTGTTAAAATTGTGAAAATCGCGCCCTGCCGCGCCGATAATAATTACGTTTTTTGCCATAAAAATTATTTTTTTTAGATTTAAGAATTTTTTATTAAAAAATAATCATCGAATTTTCAAATCATCAAATTTTCAAATCTGAAATTTCTTTGGCAAAGGTAAGAATTTTTTATTAGAAATAAAAATATTTTGAGAATTTAAAATTAAATTTTCATTAAATCGCTCATAATCAAATCTGAAATAATTACTGCGTTTTCATTGATTTTCAGGTGGTTATCTGTGATAAAAAGTTTTTTTGATGCTAAATATTTTTCGGCGCAAGAGAGGCAAAAATCATAACTTTCTACGCCTGATTTTTCTTTTAATTGCTGCAAATCAAGTCCGTTTTTTGTGCGTAACGACAAGAAAACCAACTCATTGTATTTGTCTTTTGGAGTTAAAATTTCCTTTTCGTAAGAAAAATTGCTGCAATATTTTTCGATATCGGCAACGTTCCACCTTCGCGAAACGCCGTTAAATGAGTGTGCAGCCGCGCCAACTCCCAGATAATCAGCCATTTGCCAATAACCTGAATTGTGTCGAGAATGAAAACTGTGCTTACAGTAATTTGAAATTTCATAATGCTCAAAGCCCGCATTTTGCAGTTTTTGGGTTAATAAATCGAACATTTTTTCAGAATTTTCCTCTGAAATTTCAGAAATCTCGCCCGATTTTCGCAAATTTTCTAATTTTGTCCCTTTTTCATAACTCAAAGAGTAAGCCGAAATATGCTGCACATCAAGTTTAATAGCCTCATTTACAGTGTTTTCCCAACTTTGCAAAGTCTGTTTCGGCAGCCCAAACATCAAATCAACGCTGATATTTGAGAACCCTGCGCGTTGCAGATTTTGCACAGCCTTTTTCGCCGTTTGAGCATTGTGCCTGCGGTTGAGAAATCGAAGTTCGCTGTCGTTAAAACTCTGAATACCAACACTTACACGATTGAAAAAAATTTTTTTCATAACGGAAATATAATTTTGTGTTAAGTCGTCAGGGTTGCATTCGAGCGTGATTTCAGCAGAATTTTTTATAACAAAATTTTCTTTGATTGCATTAAAAATCCTCTCAAAATTGTTTTCCGAAAGCAAAGATGGAGTGCCGCCGCCAAAATAAATTGTATCAAGTTGATTGTTTGGCAGATAACCCTTTCTTTCGGCAATTTCTTTACAGAGGCAATCAACATATTTTTCCTTAAAATCGTGTTTTAAAGAACTGAAAAAACTGCAATAAATGCACCGCGATTTGCAAAAAGGAACGTGAATATAGAGCATAATTGAAAGATAAAAGTATAAAGTTGAAAGTTTTTTGTACCTTTGCGCAAAATTACAAAAATAATTTATAATTAAAAATTATGTTATCTTTTCCAAATGCAAAAATAAATCTCGGCTTGAATGTTGTGAGCTGCAGGCAAGACGGCTATCACGATATTGAAACCGTTTTTTTGCCTGTGCCTGCGCTTTGCGATGCGCTTGAATTTGTAGAATCTGACAGCGTTTCACTGCAAATTTTCGGCGTTCAGGTTGGCGGGTACGCAGAGGATAATCTGATAATCAAGGCGTTGCGTCTTTTGCAGAAAGATTTTGATTTGCCGAATTTGCGTTGTTACATCAAAAAAAATATTCCGCTCGGCGCAGGTTTGGGCGGAGGCTCGGCTGATGCTGCCTTTATGCTAAAAATGCTCAATAAAAGTTATTCTTTGCAAATTTCAGACGAAAACCTTGAAATATACGCTGCAAAACTTGGCGCAGATTGTCCGTTTTTTATCAGAAATAAACCCGTTTTTGCAGAGGGCATCGGCAATGTTATGACAGAAGTAAATATTTCATTAACAGAGAGTTATCTATTTCTTGTCAAACCAAATATTCACGTTTCTACCGCCAGTGCTTATAAAAAAATTAAACCTCAGCGTTGGGATATTCCGCTTGCCGAAGCGGTAAAGTTGCCGATTGAGAATTGGAAAAAATGTCTTTTGAACGATTTTGAGCCGACTGTTTTTAAACTCCACCCCGAACTTGCCGAAATTAAGCAACAGATGTACAAAAACGGCGCGCTCTACGCCTCTATGTCCGGCTCAGGCTCTACAATCTACGGCATTTTTCCGCAACAGCCTGATACAGAGATATTTAATAAACATTTTGTGTTTTCTTGCAAGTTGTAAGTGCATAAAAACAACTGCATCAAACAGGGTATAACAACATTTAACGGAATAATCAACATTCAAAAAATTTAATTATTAAGAACTTTGTTAGTAAAAAATTGCTCATTTTTAAAGAATTTACAAAAAAAAGTATTACCTTTGCAGCCGATTAAATAACTGAAAAAATTAAGGTAAAAAATTAAGGTATAATAATGAACGTGTTTAGACTCAAAACCAATGCAATTTTTGAATGCGGTAAAATGCAAATTCTTTTTGTATTTTTTACAATTTATTTATTTTCGATAATTTTAACATTATTTTACCCTCCTCCTCCCCTCCACAACTACTTGACAATCAATGAGTTGGCGCAAAATTCATTAATAAGATTTTACTGTATTTCACTGCTGTTAACAAAGGCGGGGTCTATTTATTCTCTTTTTAAGCGTAAAAAAAGGGATTAAAAAGGGATTTTTTGAAATAAAATATTGATAAATACGAATAATCATAAAAAACTATTATTTTACATGAGATTTTTAAAAACATTTTTTATTATTGTTATTTTGATATTGTTTTGCCAAAATATTTTTGCTCAGTTGGGTTTTAAAAATACAGGTCGCAATGGACTGATTGGCGAGGCACGTCCAAACAGCATTGTAGTATCTGCTGGAGGAAATTATTATTTTGGCGATATTGAGCGGACAGGTATGTTTTCAAAAAATTTCGCAAACTATGTTAATTGGTACGGACAAATTGGTTACAGACGAACATTTTTTACGGAACATTTGAAAATAAAGACAGTTGCGCTTGTCGGCGCATTGAGAGGCGAAAAAGAGGGTTACGATTTAAAAACAAAAATATTTGAACCAGACCTGATTTTTGAATATTATCCGTTTAGAAAAAAGGCGAAGAAATGCAACTGTCCTGATGAAATTATCGGGATTTATTTGTACGGCGGAGTTGGCGTAGCGTTTTCAAAGATTGTTTTAGACGTGCAAAAATACAATCAAGTATTCCATAAAACGACAATAGCACCAATGTGTGCTTTGGGAATAGGTTACAGAAAATATATTTCGGCTAATTGGCAACTTGGTTTTGAATTGGGCTATCGTTTTGTGATTGGCGTTGATACAATAAAATTCAGTTTAGACGGTTTCCCTATTATCCCTGAAAACACCAAATGGTCGAAATGGCGAGATGGATTTTATACTTTCGGCATTACAGTAGCGTACAATTTTTAATATTTTATGATTATAAATTTTTTGTCTGCGAATCTGCGCTAATTTGCAGAAATAAAATATGTGTTAATAATTATTCGAAAATGCAAAAATGCAATTTGAATATTTGAAGATTTGAAAATATAAAAATACAATTTGAATATTTTGGAATTTTAATTTCAAATTTTCAAATTGTATTTTTGAATTAATAATTAATTTGTGAAAACACTGTTTATTCCCTGTCATTGCGGGCTTTGACAGGGCACAACATCGAAAGTTGGGTATAAAAATCTTTGTGTTCTTTTTTTAAAAAATTCTTGCACAAGTCTTAGTTCTTTTAGCGTAGCGGTCTTTGTTCTTTGTTCTAAAAATATTTAGCGGACAGCAAAATTTTTTTATATATCCTCAAAAACTTCTTTTATTATCTGTATCGCCTCACGCATTTGTTTTTCTGTAATAATCAGAGGCGGCGTGAAACGAATAATATTGTCGTGAGTTGGTTTTGCTAAAAGTCCGCGCTCTTTGAGTTTGAGGCAGATGTCCCACGCTTTGATATGTTCTTGCGGTTCGGTTACAACGGCGTTTAGCAGCCCTTTTCCGCGAACTTGCACAATCATTTTATGGTTGATATTAGAAATTTCGTTGCGGAAAATTTCGCCCATTTTTTGCGCGTTTTCAGCAAGATTTTCGTCTTTTACCACGTCAAGTGCGGCAATACCAACAGCGCAAGCAAGCGGATTTCCGCCGTAAGTAGAGCCGTGTTCGCCCGCCTTAACAGTTAGCATAATTTCGTCATCGGCAAAAACGGCAGATACAGGCGTAATCCCGCCAGATAAGGCTTTGCCCAAAATCAAAATATCGGGGCGCACACCTTCCCAATCGCAAGCAATCAGTTTGCCTGTACGCGCAATGCCGCTCTGCACCTCGTCTGCAATAAAAAGTGCGTTGTTTTGCTTACAAATTTCGTAACATTTCCACAGATAACCATCGCTCGGCACAGCAACGCCCGCCTCGCCCTGTATCGGCTCAACAAGGAAACCGACAATATTTTTGTCCGTCATAACTTCCGCCAAAGCATCTGCATTATTATACGGAATTTTTACAAAACCCTCTGTAAAAGGACCAAAACCGCCGTAACTGCTTGGGTCGGTACTCATAGAAATTATCGTTATCGTTCTGCCGTGAAAATTGTCCTCGCAAACCGCGATTTTCGCTTTGTTCATCGGTACGCCCTTAACCTCGTAGCCCCAACGGCGAGCGAGTTTTAGCGCGGTTTCTACAGCCTCTGCGCCTGTGTTCATCGGCAACAGTTTGTCGTAACCGAAAAAATTGCACGCTTTTTCCATAAATTCGCCCAACAAATCGCAGTGAAAAGCCCGCGAAGTAAGTGTGAGAATGTCTGCCTGACGTTTCAGCGCATTAACAATTTTCGGGTGGCAATGTCCTTGACTGAGAGCCGAATAGCCTGACAAAAAATCGAAATAACGCTTGCCTTCAACGTCATAAACAAAAACACCTTCGCCTTTGTTAAGCACCACAGGCAGCGGGTGATAGTTATGCGCGCCATATTTGAGTTCGCGCGAAATGTAATCTTGTATAATCATTTGGTTGTAAATTTAATAAAATTAAAGATTTTTCCACCATTTTTTTATTATTGTTATAAAATAAAAATAAAAAATATAAAATTCATAAATTGTAAAAAGTAATTTTGGAACATTTTTATTATAAATTAGTATTATAATTATGCTCATTATTATAATTAAAATAGAAAATAAATGACTGTAAAACAGCGTTTTATTCTTTCTATAATAAATTGTTCCAAAAATTGTTGAAAGTAAAAATAAAATATCTGTTGATAAAATTAAAATCTCAACAAAAGAGAGCCATTTTAGAATCATTCCTTCGTAAAAAATACTTATAACCGTTGCCGATGATAGTATGAAAGTTATGATACTCAATATTTTAATTAGATTTTTCATCTGTTTAAATTTATTTTTAACCACTAACCACACGAATAAAAATTGAAAATTGAATGTTGCCGTTTCCTGTACTTTCTACCTAACTCCTTATTACTCCTTAATTAATTTTCAATTCGTATATATTTGTGAGGTCTTTGGTTTTATAATTTATAATTTTAATTGTGTGTTTTAAAAATTTTCTTAATAACTTCTTGCAAACAGCACCCTTCCTTTGCTCTCTTTCCCTGTTACCATACAAACTCCTTTTTCCGCTTTTCTGTCCAAAGGTATGCAGCGGATTGTGGCTTTGGTTTCGGTTTTGATGCGCTCTTCGGTTTCGGGAGTGCCGTCCCAGTGAGCAGAGAGAAAACCGCCTTTTTCAATCTCAACCTTAAATTCATCGTAGGAATTAACCTCGCGGGTAACGGATTTTCTAAAATCAAACGCCTTTTGATAAATATTTTTTTGAATTTCGTCTAAAAGCGCAACAATCTGATTTTCAATACCTTCAAACGTTACATTCTGCTTTTCGAGGGTGTCGCGGCGCATAATTTCGATAGTACCGTTTTCGAGGTCGCGTCCGCCCATTGCAAGACGTACAGGCACGCCTTTGAGTTCGTATTCGGCGAATTTCCAACCCGGTTTTTTGTTGTCCGAATTATCAAATTTTACGCTGATATTCAACGCTTTAAGTTTTTCTGCAAGTGGCAATATTTTTTCAGAAATAGCGTTTAGTTGTTCCTCATTTTTGTAAATTGGAATTACAACCACCTGAATTGGCGCGAGTTTTGGCGGCAGCACAAGCCCGTTGT
Source organism: Prevotellaceae bacterium (assembly GCA_031270065.1). Lineage (GTDB taxonomy): Bacteria > Bacteroidota > Bacteroidia > Bacteroidales > Paludibacteraceae > F0058. Next base: position 9,040 of record JAISYF010000174.1, read on the forward strand.
TGTCGGAATGTGCCATTATCAACGCGCCCATAAGTCGTGTAGAAACGCCCCACGAAGTAGCCCAAACGTATTCGAGTTTGTTCTCGCGATTCACAAATTGCACGTCAAATGCCTTTGCGAAATTTTGCCCCAAAAAGTGCGAAGTTCCAGCTTGCAACGCCTTTCCGTCTTGCATCATTGCCTCGATGCAGAACGTTTCCAACGCTCCCGCAAACCGTTCATTCGCCGATTTTATGCCCTTAATCACAGGCAAAGCCATAAAATTTTCCGCAAAATTGGCATAAACATTCAGCATTTTTTCTGCCTCCTGCATCGCCTCCTCTTTTGTGGCGTGGGCGGTGTGTCCCTCCTGCCAAAGAAACTCGGCGGTGCGCAAAAAGAGCCTCGTGCGCATTTCCCAACGCACCACATTCGCCCATTGATTAACCAAAAGCGGCAAATCGCGGTAACTCTGAATCCAATTTTTGTATGTACTCCAGATGATGGTTTCGGACGTTGGACGGACAATCAATTCCTCCTCCAACTTTGCCGCAGGGTCAACTATCACGCCCTTTCCGTCAGGGTCATTTTTCAGCCGATAGTGCGTAACTACCGCACATTCTTTGGCAAAACCCTCAACGTGGTCTGCCTCTTTCGAGAGATACGATTTTGGAATAAAGAGCGGAAAATAGGCATTGACGTGTCCCGTTTCCTTGAACATTTTATCAAGTTGCGCCTGCATTTTTTCCCAAATAGCGTAGCCGTATGGCTTAATCACCATACAGCCGCGCACAGCGGAATTTTCCGCCAAATCGGCTTTTACCACCAAGTCATTGTACCATTGCGAATAATTTTCCTCGCTGGAGGTTAGTTCTTTTAATTCTATTGCCATATATTTTTTTATGAGTTGTTTTTTCTTATTATCTTGCCTAATACTGTTGCTTATGACAGATTGCTTGCAATCGCTTGCTCGGGGCTGTCCCAAGATTATATGTAAAACGCAGGACATAAATTTATCGACATTTTTTATTGACAGGTTTTTTTGTTAAATTTTAAAAAAATGCAATTTTACAAAAAAAATAATTATTTGGTTATCAACCTTTTATCACATTTTTTTCCTAAATAAAAATTTTGCGAAGTTACGAAAAATTGTTGAAAAATAAATAGTAACTTTGCGCTTTAAATTTAACTCAAAAGAGGCTGTCTTAAAAGAACACAGATTGAACAGATTTGACTGATTTATACAGATTTTTAACACTCTGATTATTAATGTGTTAAAATCTGTGTTCTAATGGACTTGATTTTTGATACAGTCCCTTTCAAACAATTTTTATTACCAATGAAAAAACTACATTTTTTATTCCTAATCGCAATTATTTTTGCGATAAATTCACTGAAAAAGCAGTTAAAATAATTACGTCAAAGATACGACATGTTTTTTTTTATTCAAAAAAAAATTAGTATTTTTGCAGTATTATTTTTTGAATATTTATTTTATTTATAATCAGCATTTTAATATGAATAATAATTATTGCATTATAATGGCGGGCGGGGTTGGAAGTCGATTTTTTCCTTTCAGCAGAGCCGATAAGCCGAAACAATTCCTTGATTTTTTCGGTACAGGAAAGTCGCTTTTGCAAATGACTTTCGACAGAATTAAGCCGCTTGTGCCGACAGAAAACATATATATTGTGTCTAATGTCAATTACAAAGACATAATTTTGGAACAACTTCCCGCGTTAAAAGACGGGCAAATACTGCTCGAACCAATGCGCCGAAATACCGCGCCGTGCATTGCTTATGCGGCGTACAAAATTCAGGCGAAAACCGAAAATGCCAACATTATCGTTGTGCCATCTGACCATTTGATAACAAATGAGGCTGAATATCAACGAGTTGTATCGAAAGGGTTTGACTTTGTTCGAGAAAATAAATCTGCGCTTTTGACTTTGGGAATGAAGCCAACGCGCCCCGAAACAGGCTACGGCTATATTCAGATTACCGATGGCGCGGGCGAGTTGCGTAAAGTGAAAACTTTTACCGAAAAACCGAATATCGAACTTGCGAAAGTATTTTTGGAAAGTGGCGAATTTTATTGGAACTCTGGAATGTTCCTTTTTTCGTTAAACGCTATCACAGAGGCATTTAGTGAGTTTTTGCCCGAACTTGCAACTAAATTTTTGCAAGGAAAAACGGTTTATCACACCGCGCAGGAGCAGGCTTTTATTGATGAGATTTTTCCATTTTGCCAAAATATTTCGATTGACTACGGAATAATGGAAAAGGCTAAAAATGCGTATGTTATGATGGCGGATTTCGGCTGGTCGGACTTGGGAACGTGGTGTTCGCTCTACGAACTCGGCGAAAAAGATACGCACGGCAACGTCTCATACAAATGCCAAACGCAACTCTATAATTGCGCTGATAATCTGATAGTTATGCCCGAAAATCACCTTGCCGTAATTGACGGATTGAGTGGTTATCTTGTGGCGCAACACAGCAACGTACTTTTGATTTGCAAAAAAGAGGAGGAATACAAAATCAGAAATTTTGTGGCAGATATTGAGAAAATGCCTAAGGAATAAGAGTTTGTTTAGTAAGAGCAAACCTGTATAAATAACGATTAATTTTACTTCTTTACAAACTCAACAATCGCCTTTACAAAACCGTTTTGCAAGAGGCAAATTCGGATTTGTGCAGGTTATGATTTATCTATGTTTAACCACAAACCACACGAATATAAAGTTAAAAGTTTGGGGTTTCCCATATTTTTTATTTTCAGCAAGTTATCAAGGAACTTAAAAAAAACTCGGCAGAAAGGACATTATCGTTATCGCTGGCGGCGAAATTCTCCCGCAGGACTACTACCTCTATTATTTTACCATATTTCCCTCCTCCACTGCACAAACGCTTTTATTCCAATCAGGCAAAAGCAGCCGTACAAGATGGCGGTGAAGTAACTGCCGATTATGCAAAAGAGAATTACGCTTGAAAAATCGGCGGCAATCCAAATTGCCCAATTATCAATTTTTTTGCGGGTAAGCAGGATTTGCGCAACCACACTCGCAACAGTTATTAGTGCGTCAATGTACGGAAAAGCGGGCTTTTCGATATTTTCAGGAAATTTTGCAGAAATTTGTATCACAAAATACGCCCAAACAGCCGAAATTGCAAGAACGAGCAACGAAAGCAAAATCCGTTGCCGATTTTTTAATGTAGAAATTTTTATTCCCTCTTGCGTTTTGCTGCGTTTTGTCCAAGAATAAATACCGTAAATGTTTATCACACAATAAATTAACTGCAAAGTCATCATAGAATAAAGTCGGCATTGATAGAAAAAAACGCAGTAGAGAATGAAATTTATTATTCCGAGATAAAAATTTATTACCTTTTCCAACGAGGCGAGATAAACCGACACAAGCCCTGTGATAACGGCAAAAAACTCGAGATACGAAAGTTCGTACCCAAAAATTTTTATAAAAACATTAGAAATATCAAAGAAATTCATTTTGTATTTAGTTAATAAATCTGCAAGTTACAAAGACAGAACCTTTTTACAAAATTACAAAGATTTTTTATTCTTCTTTTCCCAATTATAATGCCGCATTACTGCGCGGATTTCGTCATAACTAATGTCATCGCCGAGTTGATTTTTGATTACGGAAGTTGATTTTGTTTCTGCATCAATCAACGGCAAAATCTGCTCAACTTTTTCCCTGCTAACCAATTCATACACAGATATTTGACCACTCGAAATGCAGATAGACAAATGCCCGAAGATAGTGCTTTCTGTAACTTTGCGCTCGGCGGCAATTTCAGCAATCGGCTTTCCCTTTTGGTACATTTCAAATGAAAGTTTTGCACTGTCGCCTTTTTGCCGCTTTGGCTCTTTTGAAATTTCCTCTATTTTTTTTTCTATTTCTGTTTCAACTTTATTTTGAGGAATTTTCAATAATTCGCCGTTAATAAATGGTTTATCATAATAGCGAATTTTTTTCAAATCCTCAATAAAAAGCATTAAATCCTGTTCTATATTTAACAAATTTTTATAATAGGCTTTTGATTTTTTTACGCCGTAAAAATTTTGTATATTTTCACGCATCGGCAAAAGTAAGTTGTCGATATACAGCGGGTAAAAAAATTCAACGGCTTTTTGGCAACGTTCCTGCAAATTGTCAGGTTTAAAGTCCGTATCAGCAAATAAATCAGCACTTTGTGCGGTCTGCCTGCAAATATTTTGTAACTGATTTTGAAATTTTTTAATCGTATCTTCTTGATCATGAGCAAATTTACGCATATTTTCCAAAAGTGTTTTGGCATCGTCAAATTCCTCGCCAATTTTTTCTTTCAAAAGTTTATCAAATTCGTAAAATATTGAAAATAAAGGTTTTAGGTCAAAATAATTTTTCAATTTTTCTGTCCAAAAAATCTGTTTTTGAATTTTGAGTGTATTTTCAAGTTCCGTTTGAGAGCGTTCTTTTGCCGAAAGCGTGAGCGCATATTTGTCGGTTTGAATGGCAGACGGTGAGATAAGCGACTGAAACACAATGCCTTGCAAACTCGTGCAACGGCTCAACGCCACATACGCCTGTCCTGCCGCAAATGCCCGCGAAATGTCCAAAATTACGTTGTTGAAGGTCAAACCCTGACTTTTGTGAATGGTGATCGCCCACGCAAGCCGCACAGGGTACTGCGTGAAAGTTCCCAAAACCTCTTCCTCCATCTCGCCGCTTTCCTTGTTGAGAGTGTAGCGGTTATTTTCCCAAGTTTCTGTATGCAGTTGAATTTCAGTATCATCGCCCTCGCAAAGCACGCAAATTTCATCGTATGAAATTTTAGTAATTGTGCCGATTTTTCCATTATAATAAAGTTTTTCTGGCGCAGAATCATTTTTAACAAACATAATTTGCGCACCGAGTTTCAACTGCAAAGTTATTTCCACAGGCAACATAGATTCAGAAAAATCATCTTTTATAACACCCTGAAACTCAAACGCTTGCGACTGAATTTTATTTAATTTTTCAAGATTTATTCTGTCCGCTTGATAATTATGTGTTGTTAGCGTGATATATTTTTTGTTGGCAGGCGGCGTAAAATTTGGCACAAAACGGCTATTAAGCAGTTCAAAATCAGATGGTTGCAGAATATTATTCCGTACACGATTTAGCAAATCCACAAAATTGCTGTCTTGCTGGCGATAAACCTGTTTCAGTTCAATATAGACAAGCGGATTTTGCTGTAAAATGTGCGAGTGAAAGAAAAATTGCGTTTGATAATATTGTTTCAAAATTGCCCATTCATCGTCTTTCACCACTGGCGGCAACTGAAACATATCGCCGATATAAAGCACTTGCACGCCGCCAAACGCCCGCGAATTTCGCCTCACGCGCTTCAAAACAGCATCAATAGCGTCAAGCGTGTCTGAACGCAGCATACTTACCTCGTCAATAATAAGCAACTCCATTCGCCGCAGAACATCAAGTTTTACCTGCGAAAAACGGGAGTGTTCGTATTGAGCATCAGGCACATACGGCGCAAACGAAAGTTGAAACAGCGAATGTAGCGTAACCCCGCCTGCATTTATAGCCGCCACACCTGTCGGTGCCGCCACAACAGCGTGCTTGTGCGTGGTTTGCACAATATGCCGCAAAAAAGTTGTTTTGCCTGTTCCCGCTTTTCCTGTGAGAAAAACGTGCTGTGAGGTTTGTTCCACATAGTCGCGCGCAATCGCGAAAAGAGATGAATTATCCATAATTTTTTTACAAAGGCAAGTATTTAATATTAACACATAAATTTTTTATAAAAAAATAGCAGAATTATAAGCAGGATTCTGTATTCTAAAAAAGAATGTTTGCCATTTGTCTTGGACAAAACTTGCGCCTTGCCTCTATCGTTCCACCCTTCAACATCGAACGAGCAGCCCTCAAACGTTGATTTACTTGAACTTTCAACACATAATGCGTACGGCACAACTTGTCGCCAAATTGTCGGTAGGCTCTTACCCTTGCCTTTTCACCCTTACCCTTGCGGGCGGTTGTTTTCTGTTACGCTAATTCGACTTCACAGCCGACTTCCCGTTAAGAAGTATGTTGCTCTGCGTTGCCCTGACTTTCCTCCCCGTAAAAAACGAGGCGACAAACCATTCTGCTATTTTGGGTACAAAGGTACGAAAAAAAATAGATACAAAACACAATTTATTTTAATTTCATTTGGCATAATTTTTTGCTTAATATTACAATCCTAATTTTTTTTAAATTTTAATGAATACCCGCATATATACCCAAATATAATCATAATTTGCTGATTTTGTGAATGTTGTCAATTTCGTTAAACGCTATTTATTTCCTGTAATTGCGGGTTGTCATTGCTAGATGACCCGCAACCCCAATGACCGTTTTTTTTATCTTTTATTCGTGTGCTTATTGGTTAAAAATAAATTATAAACTAATGAAAATCAACATTTTATAATAAATTTTCTAAATGCACAACAGATATAAAAAATATTTTCAAAAAAAAAATAAAAAAAATTCAAAAAACTATTGCAACGTAACAAAAAAATATTTACCTTTGCACTCTAAAAAAAAACACAAAAATGGTAATGCCCGAATACACATATTCTCCTATTTTTGCTTTACAGCCAAAACCTGCTGTAACTCGCTGTGTATCAGGCGGTTGGGGGGGGGGGGGGGGGGGGGGGGGGGGGGGGGGGGGGGGGGGGGGGGGGGGGGGGGGGGGGGGGGGGGGGGGGGTGGGGG
>JAISYF010000218.1 GCA_031270065.1 Prevotellaceae bacterium
TAAATAACTATAAATAACTATAAATAACTATAAATAACTATAAATAACTATAAATAACTATAAATAACTATAAATAACTATAAATAACTATAAATAACTATAAATAACTATAAATAACAAAAAAAAAGCAAAACCTGAAAAAAACTTGCGCAAATCTTTAATCTATCAGCGCAGCGGTCTTTGTTCTTTGTTCTAAAAAATATGGCAAAAGTAGAAAATAAATACACCTTTGAGCAGATAATCAAAGATTTGAAGGCAAAACAATATGCGCCAATCTATTTTTTGATGGGCAAAGAGCCTTATTATATCGATAAAATTGCCGATTATATTGAAAAAAAAGCCCTTTCCGATGACGAAAAAGATATGAACCAAACTGTTTTCTACGGAAAAGAAACAAAAATAGAAAACGTAATTATGGCGGCGCGGCAGTTGCCTATGATGGCTGATTATCAAATTGTTATTGCAAAAGAAGCGCAAAATTTAGAGAAAACTATTGACAAACTCGAACATTATGTAAAAAATCCTACGCCGACTACCATTTTAGTAATCTGTTACAAAGGAAAAACGCTTGACAAGCGCAAAAAATACGTCAAAGAACTTGATAACAAGGGCGTTTTATTTGAGTCGCCTGAGGTTTATGACAATCAAATTCCGAAATTTATAAAGGATTATTGCGCTGAAAAAAGCATTAGAATTGACGAAAAAGCGGTGTTTGCCCTTACCGAATTTATAGGCGTAGATTTGGCTCGTATTGTCGGAGAAATAGATAAGTTGTTGATTATCAAACCAAAAGACGCACCGACAATTAACGAGGACTTGGTTTTGAAAAATATCGGCATAAGCAAAGAGTACAATCCTTTCGAACTTGCAAAAGCATTAGGTGAACGGAATATTTTGCTCTCAAACAGAATTGTAGATTATTTCGGTAAAAACCCGAACGAATTTAAAATGTCGACAACTTTGACTACAATTTATAACTATTTTGAGGCAATTTTGCAATATCAATATTCTGAAAACAAGTCAGAACACTATTTGCAGACTACTATCGGCATACACCCTTTCCATTTTAAGAATAATTATTTGCCTGCGGTAAGGAATTTTACGCCTAATAAAATCTGCGGTATTATTGGCTACATTCGCTCCGCAGACACCAAAAGCAAAGGTTTCGGTAATGTTTCAACAAGCGATGCCGATATACTGAAAGAGTTGGTTTTCAGGGTATTACATTAAAATAAAAGTCTCAATTTTTCTTTTTGAGGCTCTTATTTTTTTTGTTATTGTCCGCTAAACATTTTTAGAACAAAGAACAAAGACCGCTACGCTAAAAGAACAAAGACTTGTGCAAGATTTTTTGATTATTCTGTCTTTGTTCTTTTTAGAATATTACTGTCCGCTAAATATTTTTTTGAGCAAAAAAATGTTTAGCGGACAGTAATAATTTCTTATCTATAATTACATTTTATTTTATAATTTCCGTTGCAGGTGCAGATTTGCAACCTGTGCCTTTTACTCCTCTACCGTAATTCTGGGCAAACTCAATATATACTTTTCCGTAATTTCAAAGGCAAAAGCGGAAGGGTCGCCGTTGTTATACAAGATAGGAAAATAAGCGTATTTATGTAGAATGCTGTAATTTACAGCCGACCTTTCTTCATATACTTTGCCTTTATAATGGAACAAAACGCTTGTGTCGTTTTCTACATCATCAATAAACTTTATTTCTTCTGTGGGTTGATAATGAAAATAACCAACAAAATAAAGAGTAAGTTTTCTTATGCCTAAATGTTCTTCCAACATACTTCTATTAGTTGAAATTGTAACTATATTAGTGGTTGTATTTACAAGACAATACACATCTCTTTTCTTTTCACAACCAACAAGCAAACAAATTGCAATTATTATAAATGAAATTTTTTTATACATAATATTACATTTTTTTTAAGAGTTATTAAAATTTAGCCGTAATGCCGACTCTGATAGCATAAGGGCTTTTTACAAGTTCGGGGTAATACGAAAACTGCCCTCCAAGCACTTCTGCATAAAAACCGATTATGTTTTTTATGTAGTAAGCCCCGCCAAAACCTGCGCCGTATTCGTGCCGATACTGTTTGTAATAGTCAGGGTTGCCGTTTGGGTCTGGCATGGCATCTTCCCAAGTTCCTGTAGATTGATTTTCAATTGGATATACACCGCCCCATCTTGTAAGATAACAACCGCCGTATCGAATTGGAATATAAAAATCCCATTTGCATTTTGGATTTTTTACCCAAAGAGGCAAAAGTTGAATATTGGCATTCACTCCAAAAGTTGGAAAAAAAGCGTTTTTATATTTATAGGGCTCCATATCGTCGTTTTCTTCCCGTATAAGCAAATCTTCCAAATGCATTGGATACTGATAGACGGAAAAACCTGCATAAACGCCGACTTCAAGCCATTTTAAAACGCCGTAGTTAGCCTCTATTCTAACATTGGGTTTGCGGTCAAACATTTCTGAATTATCAATATCTAACATTTCTTTTAAAATATTATCTCTGGTTGTGATAACTTTGTATGAGGAATAACCTGCGTTTATGTTCCATCTGCCTTTTATGGAAAGAGTTGTGCTTTTTTGTGAAAAAACATTCACAAAAACAAACGATAACGCGATTAAAGTTATAATTTTTCTTTTCATCTGTTTATATTTTTTATTTGTTTGTAATTTTTTGTTTCGACAATTAGACTTACTCACTGACCTCTTCACTTAATCGACAGGGCAAACTCTGTTCCACGCGGTCATTGAGCGTAGTCGAAATGACATTATACGGTCATTCATTGCCTTGTGTGTCTAAATTTTTAATTTAGTTGTGGGTGTTTCATAATGATAAAAATTTTTACCTGTTAGAAAAAAACTGCCCCAAAACTATTTTTGAGGCAGTTTTTTTAATTAAAATTTTGCAGTAATGCCTACTCTTATATTGTATGGGCTTTTTACAAATTCTGGAAAATATGAAAACTGACCACCCATTATTTCTGCATAGAAACCAATTATGTTTTTGATATAAACCGCACCGCCAAGACCTATGCCGTACTCGTGCCGATATTTACTCCAATTTATATAACTATTACTTTCTAACTCTTCCTCTGAGTACTTAATAGACGCATCGTCCCAACTGCCAATCATAGCGTGAGACACCGTAGTGCCATTTTTGAGGTCGTGATACTTGGGAATATAGTTTCCGCCATACTTTAAAGGAACGTAGAAATCCCATTTGCATTTTGGGTTTTTAACAAAAAATGGCAAAAGATGGATATTTGCATTTATTCCAAAAGTTGGGGCTACAGCATTTGGCTCATTTTCAATTCCATATACACCAATATTTGTATATTCATAGCCCATAATACCTATGTAAACGCCTGTTTCCAACCATTTTAATACGCCATAATTTGCTTCTACTCTTACATTCCACCTCCTTTTGTATATGAGGTCTGACGGGGTATTATCAAAAACAATAAGTCTTTCTCGAACGTCAGTGAGTTTATATGCAGAGTATCCCGCTTTTACGTTCCAACGTCCTTTAACAGATAGAGTTTGACCTGTAACAGAGAAAGAAAATATTAGCAATGTAGCCAAAAGAATTAAACGATGATTTGTTTTCATAATACAAACTTTTTTTGTTAATAATTAAAGAATAATTTAGAATTTTTTTACAGCTTTTCCTATCGCGAATTGGAAATTTCTATAAAAATTTTCTTGCTGCAAAGTAAAGCCTTTTTTTTCGACTTTCCAAACTTTTTTTAATTATTTTTCAAAATATTTTATAAAATATTGATTGTTAAGCATTTACAAAAGAAAAAAATGGCAAAAAATATCGAAAACAGGATAATTTTAGCATTTTTTTCGTTAAAAAACACATTTTTAGCCTATATAAATATACTAAAAAAATAATTTTTCGTCATTTTTTTTATAAAAAAACATAGAAAAGAGGGTTGTTATTTTCTTGTTGATACAGACAAAAACACCACATAGAAACAGAACAATTAACACTGTATTTCTCTGCGTAAGAAATAACAGAGATATAAAAAGAACTGCCCTGAAAAGTTTCGGGGCAGTTTGGTTGAGAAATTTAAAATTTTGCAGTAATACCTGCTCGAATAGAGTATGGCGCACGCACTAATTCAGGAAAATAAGAAAATTGACCGCCCATAACTTCTAAATAAAAGCCCACAATATTCTTTATATAATACGCCCCGCCAATGCCAGCACCGTATTCGTGACGGTATTTGTTCCAATTAGATTTTACTTCACCTGAAATAGATACATTGTCCCATAGTGGCATTTCAGGGTTATAATTGTATTGATATTTGCCTCCCCATTTTGAAATATAGCAGCCGCCATAGCGTACTGGAATATAAAAATCCCATTTGCATTTTGGATTTCGGACAAACAACGGCAATATTTGAAAATTTGCGCCAACACCAAACGTAGGTGCAAAGGCATCCGGATAGTTATGCGGAAAGTCCCACGTTTCTACATTTTCCCATTCCTCAAGCGTAACAAACTCGTAATTCATTAGACCTACATACCCACTAATTTCCAACCATTTTAATACTCCGTAATTAACTTCTAATCGCAAATTTGATTTTCTCTTATATTTGAAGGGAATTTCATCATCATCTATTGTGATAAGTTTTTCGTCCAACGTAAATATTTTATACAAGGAATAACCTGCTTTTATGTTCCATCTGCCTTTTATGGAAAGATTTTGAGCATAAGAAAAATTGACTAAAAACATACAAGCAATTAAAAGTGTTATTTTCCCGAACATATTATCCTCTTTTAATTCAAATCAAGATTAACATACAAATTTGGAGAATAACTTGCGTGTCCTCTTGTTCTTACAAGATAATTATTTGTTCCTATTGTAATATCAGGATTAAGCAAAGTCATTTCTGCTCCATAATCGTGCCTATCATAAGCTATACCTGAATTATGGTATCGCCTATTAAGTTCGTCGTCATCAATTACTGTATTTCCCGATGATGTTCCTGTCTTTACTGTAATATTGTAGTTAATGTCTCTATCCCACCACCAATAAACACCATTTAGAATACCCTTTCTGCGAGACAGTAATTTATAGAACGGTTTTTCTATATTATTCGAAATTTTGTCTATATAAATAATAACATATAATTTATGGTCTCGCCTATTAATGTTCTGTATATCAACGAAATCTCTCCACTTGCCAAGATGATTGATAACATTTGGAATATAAGGCCAACGATCTCCCTTTTCTACAACTAAAAAAGATGGCTTATCCTTATAATTCTCAATGTTTTCTTCGTTTATATCTAACAAATCTTTGTAGTTATTGACATTAGTAAAAATTGTGGTGTGTTCCAAAATTTTTACTAATGTGTCATTAACTTGATAAATTTTGTCGTTATTGACAATGTACCTAAAAGGACTTAGATATAATCTTGTCTCGCAAGAAATACCTGTTTTGTCTTCGACTAATTGCAGATATTCAGAATGCAAACTTATTACACTTTCTACTTCTGCAACACTTTTGTAATCGTCTTCATTCTTGGCAACTTGCTGATATTCTAAGTCTGCGAGTTTACCGAAAGAATTGAAACCGTTAGCTGTTTCATAGGCACATAATTCATCGAAGGACATTGATAGTGTTTTATCAACTTCCTTAGATAGTTCATCAAAAGTATCAAATACTCTGATGGAGGAACTTGCAGGTGCGTAAGACGCTTTCTGCTTAACAGGCGCATTTTGCACCACTTCGGCTTTGTTGCAAGCCGACATACCGATTGCAGCAATTGCCGCTAAAAATACTAATTTTTTCATAATACAAACTTTTTTTGTTAATAATGCGAATCACGGGTTGAAAAGCCCATTTTTCTATATTATTTTTTCTGTTAATTTTTCTTAAAAAAGTTGCATATATCGCTGATTATTAGTAATTTAGCACTGTCTAATCACTT
>JAISYF010000017.1 GCA_031270065.1 Prevotellaceae bacterium
GCAAAACGCTGATTTTCACCCAAGAAATGAGCGGAAATGCCGAAATTATTACTGACGATTTGAGGTTGATTGAAAGATTGCTAAATCCGATTAGAGCGGTGGTGAAAAAATGAAAAAACTTTTACTGTCCGCCAAACAATTTTTTTACTCAAAAAAAGGCTGATTTTTAACCACTGACCACACGAACAAAAATCGAAAATCGAAAATTGGTGGTTTTTGTACTTTCTCTATAACTCTTTAACTCCTTATTACTTATGTGTATTTCATTTGCAAATTATTTCGCTGCTTTTTCTTTTTTTGTTCTAAAAGTGTAGCCGAGCGTGTAGTTAAACCCGAAAGTTGAGCCTGAGGTTAAACCGTAGCCTGGTACATACCAGAGTTGAGTTTTGTTTTTTGAGGCGTGGAAAAGTGTCCGCAGACGCACGCTCCAGCCCATTGTAAAACCGTTTTTGATGTCAATACGCACTCCGCCGACAATCTCGCCCCAACCCGCAAAAACGGCTTTTTCACCAAAGTTCATTATTTGCTCCTCGTTCCAATATGGCGAACTAACTTGCACATTATCAATCTGATACGGCAAAATTGACATTCCATAGCGCAAGCCGAGAAACGGGTAACTGCGGATAATTTTCGGCGTGCCGTCTTTGGTTACGTTCTTTAAAAGATTGTAATTCAGCCCGATACGGAAATACGGCGAGGCGGTTTTGTAAGATGCGCCGTTTTTGAGCGTCTTGTCCATTGAGCCGAAACCGACTTCTACAATCGGAAAAAGTTTGTCGAAAAAATTTACATCTGCTTGAAATTCAACGGCAAAGGCTTTGTTCGTGAGAATTTCCATTGCAGGCGTTGCAATATCTGCGTGCAGCGAAAATGCCCGATAAGCAACGCCTTTGTAATTGTTTTTAGGCGATTTTTCGGGCTCATTTGCATCGTCTTGGGCAACAGCAAGGGTTGCCCCTACGGGTGCAAAAATCAGGATTAATATTGCTAAAAAATATTTTTTCATCGGTTGCGGAAATAAATTTTGATGTTTGTTCCGTTGTTTCCAATCGCTACATAATTATTTATAATACGCACAGAATCAATATTATAGCGCGAAAATTGAACGTCTTTTATTCTATGAAAAACAAGATTGCCGCATTCCAGCGAAATAAAATTGTCCTCGTTTTCACAGATAAAATTCACAGTGTCGGGCGATTGATTTTTGAGTTGAAACACAAAAGAAGTTGTGTCGGAAAAATTTTTTAAAGTCAATGAAACATTTGGAATTGAAATTTCGTTGGCAATCAAAGAGTCGTTACCCAACCCAAAAACCGTAATTGTGTCCTGTGTTACCTGCAAAGTTTTTTCGATGTAACTCTCTGATACATTGTCATATACGTTTTTGCACAAGTTCGTTATTAATTCTACTTTAACGTCTTTTCTGCATTCACCGTCTGATGTGCAGGCGGTTAGACACAAGAAACAAAAAATCCGCACAAATGCACGAATGCACGAATTTCCAGTTAATATATTTCTAAAAATATTCATTTTATATAAAAAAAAATTCGATAAAAATTAGTTGTGCAAAGGTAATGCAAATTTTTGAGAAAACAAAAATAGAGGCTCGCACCTTTTTTGCATAAAAAATTCACGTTTTCGTGCAGTTTTTTGTACCTTTGCGCAATGAAAACTTCGGTTGTGATATTGAATTTCAACGGCAGAAATTTTTTAGAAAAATTTTTGCCGTCAGTTGTGCTGTTTTTGGGAAATGCGCAAATTGTGGTTGCCGACAACGGTTCAACTGACGACTCAGTACCATTTTTGCGAAAAAATTACCCTGAAATTCATTTGATTTTGCTTGAAAAAAATTACGGTTTTGCAGAGGGTTATAATCTTGCGTTGAAAAATTTGGACGCTCAATATTACGTTTTGTTAAATTCTGATGTGGAAGTTACGGAAAACTGGCTCTCAACTTTGGAAAATTTTATGGACAAGCACCCTGATGTTGTCGCTTGCCAACCGAAAATCCGCTCGTATCTTAACCCTGAAAAATTTGAGTACGCGGGGGCTTGTGGCGGACTGATTGACGGGTACGGCTATCCGTTTTGCAGGGGCAGAATTTTGAATAAAGTTGAGGCTGACAACGGACAATACAACGATGTTGCGGAAATTTTTTGGGCATCTGGCGCGTGCCTTTTTATTCGTGCCGATGAATATTGGCAGGCAGGCGGGCTTGACGGCAGATTTTTTGCGCATCAAGAGGAAATTGACCTCTGCTGGCGGCTGAAAGCGCGGGGAAAAAGCATTGTTTGCATACCGAAAAGCGTAGTTTTTCACGTTGGCGGCGGCGCATTGAATTACGAAAATCCACGCAAAACGTTTCTAAATTTCAGAAACAATTTTTTGCTTTTATACAAAAATTTACCTGCAAAAAAACTATTTAAAGTCTTTATAATCAGATTTTTACTTGATTATGCAGCGTTTTTGCAAATGATTTTTCAAAGAAAGTTCAAAAATGCAATAGAAATTCCAAAAGCGCGGATTGCATTTTACAAAATGCGTAAAAATTTTACCCAAGACAGAGCAAAAAATCTCGCTTTAACCGTAAATTTTTTTCCAAAAGGAATGATAAAAGGATTAATTTTTTTTAAAAAAATGAAAATATTATGAAGCCACAAATTTTTAAAACCGACAACAGCACTGTAAGTTTGAGAAAAATTGCAAAAAAAGTGCAGAGTGAATATTTTTTTCTTGTGCAGGAAAATACCGAAATTGAATTTTTGCCTAATGCAGAAGAAAGATTTTTGCAGACGGCAGAGGCAGTAAATGCGGGATTGCTGTATGCTGATTATTATCAAGTTTCAGGCGAAAAAACTGTGATTGTGCCGACAATCGAATATCAATATGGCAGCGTACGTGATGATTTTGATTTCGGCAGTGTGTTGTTCATAAATACGGAAATTTTCAAAGAAATTTTAGCGTACAAAATAAATTTTAAATACGCAGGTTTGTATTTTTTGCGGTTAATGTTTTCGGAACATTCGATAATTTTTCATATTCCAGAAGCCTTGTATTTGAGTAAAAAACGCGCAGTTTTATCAACAGAAAGCGCGCAATTTGCCTATGTTAATCCGAAAAACCGCGAAGTGCAAATCGAAATGGAAAAAGCCTTTACCGATTTTCTCTTATTTTCAAATCAATTGATTGACCATAAAAAATTGATTGAAATTAATTTTAAAAACATTCCAGAGAAGTTTGAGCATGAGGCATCGGTAATAATTCCTGTGAAAAACCGCGAAAAAACTATCGGCGATGCAATTCAATCCGTTTTGTCGCAAAAGGCTGATTTTAAGTTTAATTTGCTGATTGTTGATAATTATTCCACAGACAAAACTTCTGAAATTATCGAAAATTTTGCAAAAAATGAGCCTGAAATCATTCATATTATTCCGCAAAATAAATTTCTCAATATTGGCGGTTGCTGGAATGAGGCGATTAATCACGAAAAATGCGGAAAATTTGCTGTGCAACTCGACAGCGACGACCTTTACCAAAGTGAAAATACACTGCAATCTATTGTAAATCAGTTCTATAAAGAAAATTGCGCAATGGTTGTGGGCAGTTACACGATGGTAGATTTTGCGCTTAATCCAATTCCGCCGTTTGTGATTGCGCACAATGAATGGAGTGCGAAAAATGGAATGAATAACGCGCTACGTATCAATGGTTTAGGTGCGCCACGAGCATTTTTTACGCCGCTCATACGCAAAATTCAGTTTCCGAATGTGAGTTACGGCGAGGACTACGCGGTCGGCTTGCGCATTAGCCGCGAATGGAAAATCGGCAGGATTTTCGACTCAATCTACCTCTGCCGTCGTTGGGACAGCAATTCTGACTCAAACATTAGCACAGAAACGCTCAACCGATATAATTTTTACAAGGACAAAATCCGCACGATAGAACTTTCTGCACGGATTTTATAATGATTAAGAAAAACCTGTATTTTCAAATCATCAAATCATCAAATTTCACAGAGTTACACAGAAAATTTATATTACGTGTTTCTTAAACTATTTTTTGAATTTCACCTCAAAATTTTCATTATTTTTGTAAAATTTTTCATTAGTAACATTTTGAAAAACAGCCGAACCACCCTGTTTTTCAAAGCCGAATTGCGTTTTTTGCCACTCGTCTGTAACAATAGAAATATCGTTAATTCCATCAGCAGAACCAATTATTTCTACATTTTTGAATGAAAGATTGTTGATGTCGCCTGACCAGATATGTATTCCTTCGGTTTGCGGCTCAATAATTTTTATGTTTTCAAACGAAATATTATTGAGCGGATATTGTTTGCCGCCGTGAATATCAATCGCACCAAGCCAGTTATGAAACAAATCGGATTTTGTGCCGCATTTATAAATAATACAATTTTTCACTTTCATTGCATTTTCAGGGTTTGTGTCAAGCGGATTGCCGGGAAAATCTGCTGTAAAACGGATGCCCGCAGAAAGCGAATGTTCGCCTGCATAGCAGTTGTAAATTTGGTGTCCGCTGCCGCCGAAAATGCCTATTGCACCTGCCCGCCAACCGAGTTCAACAGTGTTGTAGCGAAAAATATTATGGCTGTTGGGCGGCGTAGTCGGATTCGCCGTTTGCGACCAGGAGGCAATGCCGTCATCGCCGCAGTTGCGCACGTTTGAATGTTCAAACACCGAATTTGACGTGCCTTCGCAAAGATTTACGCCGTCAGCGTACATATTACGCAGACGTACATTTCTGATAATCAGGTTGTTAGTTGGTGCTTTTACGGGCGGCGTGTGCGCGTAGCCCGCAGTCCAAATTCCGCATTCAAAATGTTCAATCCACACATTTTCTATAATGGAACTTTCGCCCCAATTACCCCAAATTCCTTTTTGGTCTCGGTAACTGCGGTCGCGTTCCTGCCGCAGCATATTTACTCCGTTGATATGCAAATCGGCAATTCTCAAACGGCTCGCATTGCCGCACACTGCCGCTTTCATTTTTTCGTTATTTGAAAAATATAAATTCGTGTGCCACATTCCCGCGCCCTGAATGTTGATACCGTCTTGGTCAAGTTTCATAAGCGTGTCTATTCGGTACGTTCCCGCAGGAATATAGACGGTTTTCCCCTCTGCCACAGCCGCGTTAATGGTGTTTTTTATTGCCTGCCAATCATCAGCAACACCATCGCCTTTTGCGCCGAAATCCTTGACAGAGAGCGCATTAGCGGGAATTTCGAGCGGTTCAGGCACGTTTTCTATTTCAATAAAATCAATGCCTGTTTCGAGGTTGTCGTTGGCAGATTTTTTTATTTTAATAATATCGCCTTTTTTCACAGGATTTTCGAGCAAAAAATGCACTTCGTCAAACCGCATCGCCTCATAATCGGTAATATCTGGCTTGGGGTCGGAATCCCCGTCAATAAAATATTGCCAAGCCCAACGCGAGTCAAGCGTAACGGTTTTCACCTTTTTATCATTGACAAAAATGTCAATATCGCTACGTTGTCCAACGCTTTCGACAGGGTCGCCGAGCGAAGTTGAGGCGTTGTCGGGCAAGGTAAAACGGATTGTAACGCCGTTTGCCTCATTATTGATTTTCCACGACACAAAATCTTCGGTCGTTATCAGCGCGGCATATTCTTGATTTGTGGCTTCTGACGCAGGTTCGCCTCTGTCAAAATGTTTGTCAAGATACCATACAGCCAAACCGCCGAGCGTTGCCTGCTGCGAGTCGTAGCGCGTATAAGGCATTTGATACGCGCCGATTTGTTCCTCATTTTTTGAGAAACAGGCATTATTGCAAGAACTAAAAAGTATTGCAATAACCGTAATTTGTAATAAATTTTTGATGTTTAACATAATATTTTTGTTTAATATTAACAGTTTAGAAAATGATTGCAAAAGTAGTAAAAAAATATTTCTTTTTATAATATTTGAAAATGCAATTTGAAAATTCAATTTGAAAATTTGAGAATTTGAGAATTTGAAAATTCAATTTGAAGATTTGAATATTTGAATATTTGAATATTTTGGGATTTTAATTTCAAATTTTCAAATTGTATTCTTGTATTCTTGCATTTTCAAATCTTCAAATTAATTATTATGCGTTTGTGTGTAATTGAAAATTTTATGCTACCTTTCCCCTATAAATTTTTCGGATAATTTTTATAAGTTTGTGTATAATTGAAAATTTTATGCTACCTTTGCACTCTGAAAATTCATATTCAAAAATTCAAAAAATTACAAATTCAAACGCAATCTTTAAATTCAAAAATGTACGAACAAGAGATAGAACGCCGCAGAACTTTTGCAATTATTTCGCACCCTGACGCGGGAAAAACTACGCTAACCGAAAAAATGCTGCTTTTTGGCGGCGCAATTCACATTGCTGGCGCGGTAAAATCGAACAAAATACGAAAAACCGCTACATCAGATTGGATGGAAATCGAAAAGCAACGCGGAATTTCCGTTGCCACTTCCGTTATGGGTTTTGAATATGCACCGCAGGGTATGAGCGGGTTTCAAACCAGCCCATACAAAATCAATATTTTAGATACGCCCGGACACCAAGATTTTGCAGAGGACACATTTCGGACTTTGACTGCCGTTGATAGCGTGATTATCGTGGTTGATAGCGCGAAAGGCGTGGAGGCACAGACACGCAAACTGATGCAGGTATGCCGAATGAGGAAAACGCCCGTTATGATTTTCCTAAACAAAATGGACAGAGAAGGCAAAAATCCGTTTGATTTGCTTGACGAACTCGAAAAAGAGTTGCAAATAGGCGTGTGTCCGCTCAGTTTTCCGATTGGAATTGGGCAAACTTTTAAGGGTGTTTATAATATTTTTGAGAAAAATCTTAACCTCTATCAACCTAATAAACAGACAATTAGCGAGGCAATTAGTTTTAATGATGTAAATTCGCCTGAACTTGAAAAACATATCGGCGAAAATTTTGCGCAACAACTTCGCGCCGATTTAGAACTTGTTGAGAGCGTTTATGAACCGTTTTATAAAGAAGAGATTGGGGGTCAAGCCAGCAATGAGAGCGGTGTTGCAAGATATATTCGGGGCGAGGTTGCACCTGTATTTTTTGGCTCTGCGCTAAATAATTTCGGCATCAAGGAACTTTTGGACTGCTTTTTGCAAATTGCGCCCTCGCCGTTGCCTGTGGAGGCGGTTGAGCGGAAAGTGGTGCCGACAGAGGAAAATTTTAGCGGTTTTGTGTTCAAAATTCACGCGAATATGGACCCAAATCACAGAAGTTGCATCGCTTTTGTTAAAATTTGTTCGGGAAAATTTGTCAGAAATGAGCCGTATTTGCACGTCAGATTGGGAAAACAATTCAAATTTTCCTCGCCAACTGCATTTATGGCGCAGAAGAAAGAGACGCTTGACGAGGCATTTGCAGGTGATATTGTCGGCTTGTCCGACACAGGAAATTTCAAAATTGGCGACACTTTAACAAGTGGACAAAACCTGCATTTTAAAGGACTTCCATCTTTTTCGCCCGAAATGTTTAAGTACATCGAAAACGCCGACCCAATGAAAGCAAAGCAGTTGAGCAAAGGCATTGAGCAACTGATGGGCGAGGGTGTGGCGCAACTTTTTACACACCAAAACAACGGCAGAAAAATTATAGGCACAGTCGGACAACTGCAATTTGAGGTAATAGAATACCGCCTTTTGCATGAATACGGAGCGCAGTGCCGTTGGGAAAGTTTATCGCTCTACAAGGCGTGTTGGATTGAGTGTGATAATGAAAAAGAGTTGGAAAATTTCCGCCGCCGCAAGTTTCAATATATGGCGAAAGATATTCACGGACGCGATGTATTTTTAGCCGAAAGCGGCTACGTTTTGCAAATGGCGCAGCAGGATTTTGACAAAATAAAATTTCATTTTAATTCGGAATTTTAATATTAGCCACTGAAAACACAGAAATACACGAAAAAAATTATCAGTGAAAATTAGTGTAATCAGTGGCAAAAAATAAAAAACATGCAAAAAGAAAAATCTATAAAAAACTCTATTTCAATGCTTTTCAACGAAGTAATTTCGTTTGTAAAGCAAGATTTTAATTGGGTTGCGTATCTTTACACATTCATTTTTATATGTGCAATAATTTTCGCAAATTATCATTTTGAATTTTATAATAAAATTATTAATCCGACCTTTTATAAAGGCGTTTCGATACCGACTTTTTTTGTTTTTTATGTTGCGGTCTATTTTTCCGTTGCAATTCCAACGCTGCTTTTACGGCACGAATTTCATCTGCTAAAACAGTCAAAATTTTATCTTAAATCGCTGTTTTTCATTGCGTTATATGCTATTTCAATCGGTTTTTTTGAATACAGAAATTGGGATTTTGCAACGTTCACAACTTCGGAAAAATATTATATCATAAAATTGCTTTCCAACCTCAAAGGCAGTGTTTTGGTAATGTTGCCGTTGTTTATTTTTAAAACTTTTTTCGACAAAAAAATTGATGGATTATACGGATTATGCAATAATTCTAAACATTTGAAAGTATATTTGCTTGCCTTGCTGGTAATGTTGCCGTTTTTGGTTGCCACCTCATTGACGCCCGATTTTTTGAGCGCGTACCCGCAATTCAAAGTTTGGCATTTCGATTGCGTTTTCAACCTGCCTGCGTGGCTCTATACGCCGTTCTACGAAATGTTCTACGCGCTTGATTTCGTCAATACCGAACTCTTTTTTCGCGGCGCAATGGTTATAGGAATGGCAGCGATTTTAGACAAACGCGCAATTTTGCCGATGGCGGCTTTTTACGTTGCAATCCACTTCGGAAAACCAATGGGAGAAACAATTTCGTCAATGTTTGGCGGTTATATTTTGGGCATTTTGGCGTACCAAACGCGGCATATCTGGGGTGGAGTAGTGGCGCACATCGGCATTGCGCTCATAATGGAAATTATGGGATTTTTTAATTATTATGTTAAATAGACCGCTGCGCTGAAAGAATAAAGACCGCTACGCTGAAAGAACAAAGACCGCTACGCTGAAAGAGTAAAGAACAAAGACAGGAAAAAGAGTTTTTTATTTTCTGTAAAAAAACAGAATAATTAATAAATAACAATAAATAACAATAAATAACAATAAATAACAACAAAAACAAAGAATGAAGTATTTTTTGATTGTGGGCGAGGCATCGGGTGATATGCACGGGGCGGCATTGATGAGGGAGTTGAAAAACGTTGATTTTCAGGCGGATTTTTGCTTTCTTGGCGGCGATTTGATGCAGGCGCAGGGCGGAAAAATGGTGCGCCACTACCGCGAAATGGCGTTTATGGGAATAGTAAATGTGTTGCTTAATATGCGTAAAATCACCGAAAATTTCCGACTTTGCAAAGAGGCGATTGTTGATTTTAAACCAGATGTCGTGATTTTGATTGATTATCCAGGATTTAATCTGAAAATTATGGAATTTGTCAAAAAAAATCTGCAAACGCCTGTCTATTACTACATTGCGCCGAAACTTTGGGCGTGGAAAAGTTATAGAATTAAGACAATAAAACGTTATGCGGATAAAGTTTTTACAATTTTTCCGTTTGAAACTCAATATTTCCGTAATCTTGGCTACGAGGTAAATTATGTCGGCAATCCGACCGTTGATGCTGTTGAGGATTTTTTGCAAAATACTGATAATAGGATAGTTGATAGCGAAAAACCTGTTGTCGCGCTGCTTGCGGGCAGCAGAAAACAGGAAATTCGCGGTTGCCTGAAAATTATGTCCGCAATGGCAGATTATTTTCCTGATTTTCAGTTTGTTGCTGCTGCTGCACCTAATATTGACGAAAGTTTTTATAGAAAATTTTTACCTGAAAATATTTCTTTAATCAAAGGAAATACTTACCAAGTTATAAAAAATTCGTTTGCCGCAGTGGTAAATTCGGGTACGGCAACGCTCGAAACGGCTCTTTTAAACACGCCGCAAGTAGTTGTGTATCACGTTTTTGGCGGAATATTTGTGCCGATTTTAAGGAAAATACTTATTCATATTCCGTTTGTATCATTGGTAAATCTGATTGCAGAAAAAGAGGTTGCAAAAGAGTTGATTACGCCGAACTTTACAAAGGAAAAATTAAAAACAGAACTTGCTAAAATATTGTACGACAGTGATTTGAGAGAGGAATTTTTTGCCGATTATAAAAAAATCCGTCAAACTCTCGGCGAAAAAGGAACAGCGCAACGAGTAGCGGAAAAAATTTGTGGTTGTTTGTAGTTGTTTGTGGTTATTTATAGTTATTTATAGTTGTTTGTGGTTATTTATAGTTATTTATAGTTATTTGTAGTTATTTGTGATTAAAATATTAATAACTATAATTAATGAGCAGCAAATAACTGTAAAACAACAAAATTGTATAAAAAAAGTTAAATTTTTAACCCAAAAATGCAACATTTAAAAACATGCTGCGTCTTATAAAATGTAATGAGATATGAATTTTGTAGATGAAAATACGCTTTTTGAGATAATTTCGGGCTGTAAAAACCACAACTCGAAGGCTCAACATCATCTCTACGAAATTTATGCAAAGCGAATGACTGCCCTTTGTTACAGGTATTGTAACGATTATGAAGCAGCGAGGGATTTGATGCATGACGGATTTATCAGAGTTTTTTCGCATATCGAAGAGTACAGCGGAACAGGGAATTTTGAGGGCTGGTTGAAAAAAGTTTTTGTCAATATGGCTTTGGACAAATTGCGCCGAACAGACGCGCTAAAAGAGGCAGCAAATGTACTTGATTTAGAAAATTTTTTATATGAAAAAGACCCCGATTTTACGGAAAAAATTGATATATCGGACATTATGCAGGCGATTTCGGAACTGCCCGTTATGGCGAGAACCGTTTTTAATATGTACAACATTGACGGTTACCCGCTCGAAAATATTGCAAAGGAGTTGAATATGACCGCTACCGCAGTCCGCTCACAACACGCGAGGGCAAAACAAAAATTGCAGGCGGTTTTGAGGAAAAGGTTTTTATAAACAATTAAAAATTAAGATTATGCTTTTTAACAAAAAAATATTACAACAGATTGATAATTACGAAATTGAGTTGCCCGAAAACGACTGGGAAATTCTGTCGCAAAAACTCAACAGCGAAGAAAAATCACGTAAGTTCGCTCTCTGGTGGTACGCCGCCGCTGCAAGCGTTGCACTGTTGATTGGTTTTGGAGTATTTTTTGGAACGCAGACAACACAGATTGAACAGAGTTATACAGAAAATTCTGAAAGCGCGAAAAGCGAAGACGTATTGTTGAGCGAAGTCGAAACAACATATAATACTGACGCGGAAAATTTAGAAACAAAAATCACTGCTGGCGCGGATTTAAAATTTGCGCCGACAACAACATATCATGCACAGGTTGCAAACTTGCACCATCAAAAAGATAAAAATTTGCCAAAAAACGCATTCCAAAAGGACACTGCGAAAGAGGAAACTCACAGTAGCGGCGAAATACCTGTAACTATCGGTATTGCTCCGACACAACTCGAAAAACCTCAAATTTCTATTGAGCAGGCGGAAAAATTGATGCAAGCAAAAGAAAATATTGCGCAAACTGCTGACAGTCAAACTAAAAAAGCGCAAAAAAATTCTGCATACGCCTCGCTTTTGGCATCGATTGCGCCTGCGGGCTTTTCAGTGAAACAGCAACCGAAATATTTGTTTGCGCCATCGCGCCAGAACGCCATTGCAGCCTCTTCATACACAAACACAAAACACGATTTACCGCTTACTGTCGGCGTTAATTTCGGAGTTCCGATTGCAGAACGGTTTTATTTCAACACAGGGCTGCAATACTCTTATATTCATTCGCGCGAGTCGGTTTTTGGAGTGGAAAACAACGACCTTGTCAGTACAGACGACCAAAATCTGCATTATATCGGCATTCCTGCAATGTTTTCTTACAGGATTATTGACGGCAGAGTGATAAAATTATACGTTTCAGCAGGCGGAACAGTGGAAAAGGGATTGGTTGAAACACATAACAGAAAAAATTTTGGCACTGAAAATATTGCTATTGAGCCTGTGCCGTCAGAAAAAATTGACGGTTTCCAATTTTCGTTAAATGCGAATATTGGCGCAAGTGTTACGCTTTTTAAGGGAACTTCTCTCTATTTTGAACCCGGTTTTGCGTGGTATATAGAAAATAAAAAGTACATTCAGCCGTATTCAAGTCGCACTAAACACCCTTATTATCTGAGTCTTACGGCTGGTTTGAGATTTAATTTTGAAAAAAATTAAAATATTTTGTAATTTAAAAAAAAATATTTACCTTTGCACTCTGAATTTTTTTAATATAGAAAAAAAATATGGCAATACTTACAATTAGATTATGATAGATTATGACGCACGTAAGGCAACAGTAAAAAATTTTGATGAAATTTTTTGATAAAATAATCAAAAGCATTTTTTAATAAAAAAAACAAAAAAGAGTACTCTTTTTTATATTGGGCTATTTTGCCCAATAAATACCGAATTATAGAATTTTCTAATTAACTTATATTATTTAACAAAAAAATTTTTTATTATGAAGAAATTATTTAAAATTAGCGCGTTATGCGCTGCAACTTTTGCACTTGTATTGACAGGTTGCAAAACACCTGAACCAAAAGACCCCGTTTATGACGGCGTTACATTAGCAAAGGCAGATGGTGAGTATTTAACAGGGGAACAATTAGGAGGAGTACCTTTTAATTGGTTTTCATTGGAGTTTACAACAACCGAAGGTCTGCTTGCAGAAGACGGTTTTCCTTCAGGCGAGGCAGGTAAATATGTATCAATTTCGCTTTTTACTGCAAACAATAGCGGCGCAAATTTACCAGAAGGTAAATTTGAAGTTTCTGACGTTGTGGAAGCCGAAAAAGTTTTTGGTACAGACGATTCTGAAGACCCAAATTATGCCATTGGTTCGTATTGGGCAGATGTCAAAAGCGCAGAAGATTATGACATTTTCGATTTTGTAAGCGGAGATGTAACCATTTCAAAAACCGATAAAGGTTATTTGATTGATATGGTTATTACAGACAGCGAAGGGACAACACACAAATTTCGCTATGAGGGTGCAATTGAAATCATCCCTTATGAAGAACCAGGTTTGTATGACGATGAGCCTGATGCTTCTACATTTTCAATGGATTTAAACACAGTTGTTTGGTCAGACAATTATGATGATTTCTACGGTGCAGGCGGAGACAACATAGATTTGGCTGTTGCAAATGAAGACTACAGCAATGTTGCACGTCTTGATTTTATTACTGATGGCACAGGTTTAACTTCTATACCAGAAGGCACATATCAAATTAATTCTACTTTTGCTGTAAATACCTGCACTGCTTATGTAGAAGAAACTGCTGCTTTGCTTGCTGGTTCATGGGTTATGAAAGATGGAGCACAGTATTATTTGATTTCCGGTACTGTAACTGTTACAGGAACAGGCTTTACTGCAACTGTACAAAGTGCGCGCGGTAGCAGTATAACAATCAATTACACTGGCTCATTAGATGTATTAGAAGAAGAAGGTGCATCTGCTGCACCCGCAAGAATTGCAAAAAAAGGTCTTGCAAAAAAAGAATTTAAAGGTTTGTCTTTAAAAGGCAACAAAAAATTCTCATTTAAAAAATAATCTTTTAAGTTCATAAAAATCAATTTTTAAAAGGAAAATCGACATTAAAATTTAGTGTCGGTTTTTTTTTGCAGAAATTCAAAAATACAATTTGAGGATTTGAAAATTTGAAAATGCAAAAATGCAATGCAAAAATGCAATTTGAAAATTTGAGGATTTGAAGATTTGAAAATTCAATTTGAGGATTTGAGATTTTAATTTCAAATCCTCAAATTTTCAAATTTTTCAAATTGAATTTTTGCATTGCATTTTCAAATCTTCAAATCTTCAAATTGAATTGCATTGCATTTTCAAATTTTCAAATTGAATTAATTATTATATCCGACTTTACTTTTTTTATAATATCGCTTTCAAAGCCTCTTGAAAGGGCAAAATGGAAAAGTTTTTGCTCTTTTTCATAAGGATTTTGGGCTTTTACCGATTTTGCCTTGCTTTTAAAAATATCAGATAAAACAGAAATATATTGCTCATCGTCAATCACGTTAAGTGCTTGACAGATAACGTCTTTATCAATTTTTTTGAGCGAAAGCATATAGGCTATTTTGGTTTTTCCCCAATGGTTGAAACGAAATTTGTCCCTTGTATAAAACTCGCAATAACGCTGCTCGTTGAGGTAATTGTTTTCTTTGAGATTTTGTATAATTTCGTCAATATTTTCTGCGCCCATTTTCTGCAATTTTTCCTGCACATCAAAGGCGCACCGCTCGCAAGCAGCGCAAAAAGCCTCAATGGTATTCAAAATTTCTTTATTTGTCATTTTTTTTATTTTTTGTGCAAAGGTAGTCATTATATTTTGAAAATTTGAAAATGCAAAAATTCAATTTGATAATTTGAAAATTTGAAGATTTGAAAATGCAAAAATGCAATTTGAGGATTTGAGATTTTAATTTCAAATCCTCAAATTTTCAAATTGCATTTTTGAATTGCATTTTCAAATTTTCAAATCCTCAAATCATCAAATTGAATTTTCAAATCATCAAATTTTCAAATTTTCAAATTTACGAAAAGTTTTCTATTTTCGTTTTTTTTGCGTAACTTTGCAGCGTTTTTAAGATTTAAAAATTTGAATTTACGTCAATCCTCACTAAATCGAATTTTCAAATCATCAAATCATCGAATTTTCAAATTTTCAAATCATCAAATCTACAATGATTGAACGTTATTCCCGCCCCGAAATGAGAGCGGTTTGGACAGAGGAAAATAAGTTTAACGCTTACTTGAAAGTGGAACTCTACGCGGCAGAGGCGTGGTCGAAACTCGGCGTAATTCCTGCACAAGATATTGAAAAATTGTGGAACTCCGCCGCTTTTTCCATTCCGCGCATCTACGAAATTGAGCGGCAGACACGCCACGACATTGTGGCTTTTACCCGCGCTGTGTCCGAAACTTTGGGCGAGGAAAAAAAATGGGTGCATTATGGTTTGACCTCCACTGATGTAGTTGATACCGCCAACGGCTACCTTATTTGTCAGGCAAACGATATTTTACTCACTGATATTCAGACATTTATCGAAGTTTTGCGGAAACAGGCGTTGCGGTTTAAAACCACGCCTTGCATCGGCAGAACGCACGGAATACACGCAGATATTACGAGTTTTGGCTTGAAATTTGCGCTTTGGTATGCTGAAATGCAGAGAAATTTAGAGCGTTTCAAGCGCGCACGTAAAGATATTGAATGTGGTAAAATGAGCGGTGCAGTGGGTAATTTTGCAAATATTCCGCCATTTGTAGAGGAATATGTTTGCGAAAAATTAGGTATTTCGCACGCGCTCGTTTCCACTCAGGTTATTCAACGCGACCGCCACGCATATTATATGGCTACGCTCGCGGTTATAGCCTCGTCTTTGGAACAAATGGCGTTGGAAATCAGAAACTTACAGCGTACAGAGGTTCACGAGGTTGAGGAAAATTTTGGTAAGGGACAAAAAGGCTCATCGGCGATGCCGCACAAACGCAACCCTGTTTCATCTGAAAATATTTGCGGTTGCGCCCGCGTAATGCGCGGTTATATGGCGGTGTTTTACGAAAATGTAGCACTGTGGCACGAGCGCGATATTTCGCATTCATCAACCGAAAGAATAATTTTGCCTGATGCAACTGAACTTTTGGACTATATGCTTGTGCGTTTCAAAGAAATTTTAGAAAATATTGTTGTTTTTGAAAATAATATGCTTGAAAATATTTACAGAACCAAGAAAATTATTTTCGCACAACGAGTTATGAACTTGCTGATTTCCAAAGGGTTATCAAGGGAAAACGCTTACGACAGCGTTCAACCGATTGCAATGAAAGCATACAGCGAAGGACTTGATTATCAACAATTATTATCTGAAAATCAAGGTGTTATGAAACATATAACAAAGTCTGAACTTGACGATTGTTTTACATTGGATTATTATTTCAAAAATGTGGATTATATTTTTGATAGAAACGGAATTAAATAAAAATTAAAAGTAAGTGCAAAAAAATCAATTATTTTAATGCTGCAAGGACAAATTTTCCAAATGTAAAAGCGGTTTTGAACACCGCAGAACGAAAAAAAAATTAAAAACGATAATCTAATAAATTTTTAAAATAACATGAACAACAAAATTCAGAAATTTTTTCATTTTGAAAATCGTTGGTGGAAAGACCGTTACGATGGCTGGCGAGTGGAAAAACTCGACACCGTTTTCCGAGTAATTCCCTATTTTTTGCGTACAAGAATTGACGCGCAAAACTTGTTTGAGGAGCGCATTCAAATTTCGCACCTTGAACAATTTATCAAAGACAACAAAGAGCAAATTCCGAATTTATCAATTATGCACATCATAATTACGGCTTTGGTGCGCATTGTTTCGCAACGCCCCTCTCTCAACCGTTTTGTGGTTTGGAACAAGATTTTTGCTCGCAAACATCTCAATTTTGCAATTGCAATCAAACGTTCTCTAACTGATGAAGGCGAGGAAACGCTGATAAAACCTGAGTTCGCGCTCGAAGACACATTGCAAAACGTGGTAAATAAAGTTCGGATTGAACTCGAAAACAACCAGCAGGTAGGACAAAAAAACGGTTCAGACCAAGTGTCGAAAGTTCTTGGAAAATTACCCGATTTTATGTTCAGATTTGTGGTTTGGTCGCTCCTTTGGCTTGATAAAATTGGACTTTTACCGAAATTAATTTATCGCGTAAGTCCTTGGCATTGCAGCATTTTCCTTACAAATATCGGTTCAATCGGTGTTGAAAGCATCTACCACCACCTCTACGAGTTTGGTACTTGCTCAATGTTCGTTGCAATGGGCAAAAAATCACGCGAATATCAGTTGAATAAAGACGGCGAAGTAGAGGAGGACAAGTCTATTACACTGAAGTTTGTGCTTGACGAGCGGGTTTGTGATGGTTTCTACTACGCCTCGTCAATGAGGCAGTTGAACAAAATTCTTGCAAATCCCTCTGTGCTGCTAACTCCGCCCGAAAGCATCGTTATTGATGCAGGGGTCGGCAGAAAACCATTAATCTAAAAGAATTTAAAATAAATTAATAATAAAAATTAATAATAAAAAAAATAAAATCATTATGAAAAAAGTTATAATTTCTATAATTTTGGCAGCAATCTGTTTTTCGTGCGAAAGAAGCACCAATTATTCGGTGCAAAAAGAGGCTGCAAACAAAAAAATTGCCCAATATATTAAGGACAAAGGTTTTGTAGTTATCAAAAATTTTCCTGTTGATTCCGTATTTGTTGATGGAAAGGACAGCCTTTATTTCAATCAAAACGTGGACAGCATCTATTTTCGGCTACTGACCAAAGGCTTGGGCAAAAAAGTTGAGTTGAACGACCGACTGCAAATTCGTTACATCGAAAGCACGCTGGACAATCCTCCGCTCATTGAAAGTTACTGGACTACATTGGATTTAGCCAATCCGATTGAACTTGTTTATAACCCTGAGGTGACGAAATATTTAGCAGACCAGCAGTATCAAAAAACCAACACCGATTGTGTTGGCTGGCAGTCGGCAATTCGTATGATGGGGCGTGCTGACGCGGTAGCGGAATTTATTGTGCCGCCGCCGATTGGGCTTGCAAAAGCAGAGAGCGCAACAACCCTAACGCCTTATATTTACAAATTTAAATTTAAAATTTTGCCGAAATAATGAAAGTTTTTGTAATAGGCTCTGGCGGACGCGAACACGCCATTTGCGAGGCATTGAAAAAATCGCCTAAAATAACAAAAATTTTTGCTGCATCGGGCAATGCTGGTATTTCAATAATTGCACAATGCGCGCCAATTAGCGAAACCGACGTGGAAAAATTGCTCGCTTTTGCAAAAAAAAATGAGGTAGATTTAACCGTTGTCGGTCCCGAAGTGTCGCTCGCGGCAGGCGTAGTTGATGTTTTTCAGGCAAACGGACTTAAAATTTTCGGCGCAACAAAAGCCGCTGCACAGATTGAAAGCAGCAAAGAATTTGCAAAAAATTTAATGAAAAAATATGATATTCCTACCGCGAAATACGAAGTTTTTGAGGACTATAACGCTGCTGTTCAGTATGTTAAGGAACAGGGTACGCCGATAGTGCTGAAATATGACGGCTTGGCTGCGGGCAAAGGTGTAGTGGTGGCAATGACCGAAAATGAGGCTGAAAATGCGCTAAAAGATATGCTGTTTGACAGAAAATTCGGATGCGGAAAGGTGGTGATTGAGGAGTTTTTGCTGGGACAGGAGTTTTCGTTTATGTGCTTTGTAAATGGTGAAAATGTGTTTCCGATGGAACTTGCGCAAGACCACAAGCGCGCTTTTGACGGCGACAAGGGCGCAAACACAGGCGGAATGGGAGCATATTCACCGCTGCCGTTTATTACCGAAAAGGACAAAATTTTTGCTCTGGAAAATATTATGAAAAAAACGGCAAACGCATTAGTAGCAGAGAGTTGTAGTTTTTGCGGAGTGCTGTATGGCGGATTAATGAAAACCTCGAATGGAATAAAAGTGATTGAATTTAACGCCCGTTTTGGCGACCCCGAAACTGAGGTAATTCTCCCTCGCCTAAAAAGCGATATTTTTGATATTTTTAATGATGTAATTGACGGAAAAATGCCTGATATTCAATGGAATAAGCAATGTTCTTTGGGCGTGGTGCTTGCCTCGAAAGGCTACCCCGAAAGTTACAAAAAAGGGTTTGAAATCAAAAATATTGATGCGATGCAAGATGTGCAGATTTTTCAAATGGGAACAAAAATCATTGACGGAAAATTGCTTACAAACGGCGGTAGAGTGCTGTTTATCAATGCCTTAGCCGACAATCTGAAAGCAGCGCGAGAAAAAGTTTTAACTGAAATTTCAAAAATTCATTGCGAAAATCTTTTTTATAGAAAAGATATTGGTTTTCAAGCGATTAAATTCTAAAAACACAAACTTCACAAACACGCACGAATTAAAAATTGAAAATTAAAAAGTACGTGAAACCCCAACTTTAAACTTTTTTAACTTTAAACAGTGTGGTCAGTGTTTAAAAAAAATTTTTAAACAGATGAAAGAAAAAAATATGATATTTGGTTTGCGCTCTGTGATTGAGGCGATAAATGCAGGCAAAGATATTGATAAAATCTTTATCCGCAGGGAACTCGGCGGCGACTTGGCAAAGGAACTTTTTGCAAAAATCCGCCCGCTGCAAATCCCTGTTCAGCGTGTGCCGCTCGAAAAACTCAACCGCCTGACAATGAAAAATCATCAGGGCGTTATCGCATTTTTGTCAGAAATTACTTATCAGGACATAACTTCCATTATACCAACACTTTATGAGGAGGGCAAAACTCCTTTTGTTGTTGTTTTAGACGGCGTTACCGATGTTAGAAATTTCGGCGCGATTGCGCGGAGTTGCGAATGTGCAGGCGTTGATGCAATTCTTGTCCCCGCTCGCGGCGCGGCTGCTGCAAATGCCGATGCGGTAAAGACTTCGGCGGGCGCGTTGCACATTATTCCCGTATGTCGTGCAGAAAATCTTGTAAATGCAGTTAAATATCTGAAAGACAGCGGATTAAAAATTGTTGCCGTAACAGAAAAAACCGAAAATCTCTACTCTACAGAGGACTATAACGCGCCTTTGGCTCTGGTTATGGGCGCAGAAGATGAGGGAATTTCGCCTGAAATACTGCGCCTGTGCAACACGCGGGTGTCAATTCCGGTTTTGGGCAAAATCCAATCGCTAAATGTGTCGGTGGCAGCGGGAGTGCTGATGTATAAAGTAATTGAGAACAGAGTTAAAAACTAAAAGTTAAAAATTTAAAGAGATATGAAAAAATTGAGCATTTTTATTATTTCAGGGTTAATTTTATTTTCGTGCGGAATAAAAAATTTAACAGAAATTAAGGAAAAACTTAAAAATCCGAAAAGTTTGTGCCTTTACAATGACGGCATTTTGATTTCCAATACTTTCGGCAATTCTGAAATTGGCTATTTTTCTTTATTAAAAAATAGAAAAAATGAAGAATTAATATCTGGAACAGTTATTGCAGCAGCAACAGCAATTAAAAATAATTATTTTTTTGCTGCAAATTATGATAAAATAACGGTTTATAATTTGAATGATGCTAAAATTGTTACTGAAATAAGTATTGATATTCCGACAGACAGTATAATGGATTATGTGGAAATTTCTGATTTATTAGTTGCAGGCGGCACTTTATTTATTTCTACTGAAATTGGAATAATTTATCTTTTAAATATCGAAAATCCAGAGAATATTGACAAAAACACATTGTTTCCATACGTTACGACTATAAAAAATCCTTCGGCGATGTTAATGATTGATTATCATTTATTTATTGGGTCAAGCAGTGAAAATGCCGATGAGAACGGACTTTATATGATAGACGATTTATCAAATCCTGCGCCGAGAAAGATGTTTTTTGACGATGCGCAAATTTACTCAATGATACTTTCAAAAGATAAAACAAAAATTATTTTTACAGATTTTTTGCAAAATGGCAAACTTGGTTTTTATACTTTTGAAACAAACGAAGTAACTTACAAAACTGTTGCCGACACAACTTCAACGCTTGGGGATTTGCTTTATTATCAAGATAAATTATACGTTTGCGACAGTGCAAACGACAGAATTTTAATTTTAGAGGAATAAAAAACTTTCAACTTTATACTAATTTTATGCTTGTCAAAACATTTGCAGCGATAGTGCAGGGAATTGATGCCGCAATGGTAACCGTTGAGGCGAATATCACAGGTGCAAACCACACTATGATTGTGGGCTTGCCAGATAATGCGGTTAGGGAGAGTTACGAGCGGATTATGTCGGCAATCAGGTACAATCATTTGCCGTTGCCGCGTAAAGAAGTTGTGATAAATATGGCTCCCGCCGATGTGCGCAAAGAAGGTTCGTCATTCGATTTGCCAATAGCAATCGGCATTTTGGGTGCAAATGATAATATCGACACCACAGACTTGGACAAGTATTTTCTTATGGGCGAAATTTCGCTTGACGGCACATTAAATCAGATAAAAGGCGCATTGCCTATTGCAATTCTTGCACGGGAACTTGGTTTTAAAGGTTTTATTCTGCCAAAAGAAAACGCACGCGAGGCTGCTGTGGTAAATAATTTAGAGGTTTATGGTGCGGAAAATTTAGTTGATGTGGTAAAATTTATTAACCGCGAGAAAACGCTTGAAACCACTGTGGTAAATACCCGCGAGGAGTTTTACGCGCATTCTGCAAATTTTGAAATGGATTTTGCCGATGTCAAAGGGCAGGAAAGTGTGAAGCGCGCTTTGGAAGTTGCCGCTGCTGGCGGACATAATATAATTATGGTTGGTCCTCCTGGCGCAGGCAAATCTATGATGGCAAAGCGAATGCCGTCAATTCTGCCTCCGCTTACTTTGAACGAGGCTTTGGAAACGACAAAAATTCATTCTGTTGCTGGAAAAATGGGCGGAAACACATCGCTTTTGGCGCAACGCCCGTTTCGCAGTCCGCATCACACAATTTCTGACGTGGCGTTGGTTGGCGGGGGAACTTTTCCGCAGCCGGGAGAAATTTCGCTTGCGCACAATGGCGTACTTTTTCTTGACGAATTGCCCGAATTTAAACGCACCGTTCTTGAAGTAATGCGGCAGCCGTTGGAAGACAGAAAAATATCAATTTCGAGGGCGAGATTTGCCACCGAATATCCTGCAAGTTTTATGCTTGTTGCCTCAATGAACCCTTGCCCCTGCGGTTACTACAACCACCCCGAAAAGTCCTGTGTGTGCGCACAAAGCGCGGTGCAGCGGTATTTGAGCAGGATTTCGGGTCCATTACTTGACAGAATTGATATGCACATCGAAATTGTGCCTGTGCCTTTCGACAAACTTGCCGATGCCGCTCCCGCCGAAAAAAGCGAAATAATCCGCAACCGTGTAATGACTGCGCGGAATATTCAACAAGAGCGATTTGAGAATTTTCCATCAATTCATTGCAACGCTCAGATGTCGTCAAAAATGCTTGCCCAATACTGCGTTTTGCAATCAGCAGGACAGGAATTGCTCAAAAGCGCGATGTTGAGAATGAACCTTTCGGCGCGGGCTTACGACCGTATTCTTAAAGTTGCCCGCACCATTGCCGACTTGGAAAACAGTCAAAATATCGAAACGCACCACTTGGCAGAGGCAATAAACTACCGAAACCTTGATAGAGAGGGCTGGGCAGGGTAAAATTTAGTTATGCGTTAATCGAGCAGACGCGCAATAATGGTTTGGTTGCCTATGGTGTGTTCGTTGAGATTGACAAAAATTTCGGAATTTAGAGGTAAAAATAAATCTACCCGCGAGCCGAATTTTATAAAACCGAGATGTTGATTAAGTTGCGCAGGCTGATTAGCGGCGGCGTAGGTAACAATCCTCCGTGCCAATGCGCCTGCAATTTGCCGAACAAGCAATTTTTTACCCGATTTCGTTTCAATAACCGTTGTAGCGCGTTCATTTTCTCGGCTTGATTTTGGCAAATATGCGGCGACGTGGTTGCCGTTGTGGTGCTTGGCGTAAAGCACTTTGCCATTTACAGGGTACCAGTTGGCGTGAACATTAAATGGCGACATAAAAATCGACACCTGCATCATTTTTTGCCCTTCAAAATATTCGTACTCCTCAGTCGGCTCAATAACCACAATTCGCCCGTCGGCAGGCGCAATTACAAGCCCTTCGTCATTGATTTCTGCAAGCCTTGTCGGGTTACGGAAAAAGTACATAAAAAAACCGAATGCAAAGATGGACACAATCAAATTGACGATAAAACCGAAATTTACCCGCGTTTCGCCTATAAAGTAAAAGAGCAAATTCAGCGCGCAAATCAGCGTAAAAAACGAAATTAAAATTGCCCGTCCCTCTTTATGCACTTTGAAGCGTCTATTGCGGCGTTTCGCTCTATTTTTTAAACGCATTGTTTTTATTGGTGTTTTTGGCATAAATTTAAATTTTTTTAAAAAATGCAAAGATACGATTTTTTTTTGAAAAACAAAAAAACTACACCTTATAAATCTGTTTTATTATTAATTTGAAAATTTGAAAATACAAAAATACAATTTGAAAATTTGAGGATTTGAAAATTTGAAAATTTGAAAATGCAAAAATGCAATTTGAAAATTTGAGGATTTGAAAATTTGAAATTAAAATCCCAAAATATTCAAATCCTCAAATCCTCAAATTGAATTTTCAAATTTTCAAATTTTCAAATTAAATTATCAGTATTTCTATATTTTGTGTGCGCTGTTTCGCAACCTGTTTTTGAAATTCAGAAATTTGTTGATTTCACCTGCCCAAAGTACTGTTGAGGTTACTCCAATGATTATTTTCCAATCTTGTGCGGCGAGCGGGGTTACGTTGAACATTTCGCCGCCAACGGTTACAATTAGCCATTGTCCGCCGAGAATGACGGCTGCGATTGCCAAAAATCCTGTGGATTTGGTTATGTTGGCGAAAGCAGATTTTCCTGTGAGGAATGCTTTGGCATTGAACATATTCCAAAATTGCAACATCACGAAAATGGTAAAGAACAATGATAATTCGTAGGGACTTAAACCGTTGCCGTGTGAGAAATTGAAGTAGGATTTACCAAAATCCACAATGTTGAATTCTGTGAGCGAAGTAATGTCGGCGTGTTTGAAGTATTGCACAAGACCGAACAGTATAAACACGAAGAAAATGCCAACTCCGAGAATGCTTTTCCACATTTTTTTACTGATAATAAAATCGGTGGTTTTGCGCGGTTTGTCTGTCATTACTTTTTCGCTTGGCGGTAATGAAGCCAATGCCAATGCAGCAAAGGTGTCCATAATGAGATTTACCCAAAGCATCTGCGTAACCGTCAGCGGCGATTCTGTGCCGAGAAACGCGCCAATCAAAACAATGATACAAGCGGCAACGTTGATTGTCATTTGAAAAAGTATGAAACGCTGAATGTTCTGATACAGAGAGCGTCCCCACATCACAGCACGAGTGATACTGCTGAATGAATTGTCGAGAATGGTAATGTCGCTCGCCTCTTTTGCTACGGAAGTGCCGTCGCCCATCGAAAGTCCAACTTGTGCCTGATTGAGCGCGGGAGCATCATTGGTGCCGTCGCCGGTAACAGCAACAACCTGTTGGTTTGTTTCTTGCAATAATCGAACCAAACGCTGCTTGTCCATTGGTCTGGCACGAGAGATTATTTTCAAATTAAGGACAATTTTCAGTGCTTCTTCGTCTGACATTGCAGCAAATTCCGTTCCTGTAATATGGTGGCTTTCGGGTTCATCTTTCTGCCACAAACCAATTTGACGACCGATTTCTTTTGCCGTCCATGGAGTGTCGCCTGTAACGATTTTTACATCAATACCTGCTTTCAAACAGTTTGTTACAGCATCGGGAACTTCGAGGCGAACAGGGTCGGAAATTGCAACTATTCCCAAGAACGAAAGGTTGTTTTCTGCTGTTACTTTTCCTTCTTTGATATAATCTTTCTCATCTTCGATTATTTGATAAGCAAAGCCGAGAGTACGCATTGCCTTGTTTTGATAATCAAGCAGTTGTTTTTCGATTTCTGCTTTTTCTAAAGGAATATTTTTGCACAAATTCAAAACAATTTCGGGTGCGCCTTTCACATACAGCACTTTTTTGCTCAACAATGGCGAATTGACGATAGTCGCCATATATTTGCGCTCGGTCGAGAATGTGAGTTGTTCTACAATTTCGGCATCTTCACGCAAAGGCAGGTAATTTACGCCGTTTTCGTGCAACCACAGCAACAATGCACCTTCGGTTGGATTGCCGAGTACCTTGATTTTGTTCGGGTCGGAATAATCTAAAAAAGCAGTGGAATTAACCGAAATACCCTCTTTAATTTCGTCTGTTATTCCGTCTTTGCCGTAAAATTTTGTTTCATAGATTTTCATCTGATTTTGTGTGAGCGTACCCGTTTTATCGGTGCAAATAACCGTTGCTGCTCCCATTGTTTCGCAGGCGTGCATTTTGCGGACAAGGTTGTTGGTACTCAACATTCGCTTCATACTCAACGCCAAACTCAAAGTTACGCTCATCGGCAGACCTTCGGGAACGGCAACCACAATCACGGTTACTGCAATCATCACGGTTTGCAAGAAAAACGAGCCGAAGTCAATCCAGTTGAAAGCGTCCATTTCAACGAAAAACCAAAGCAAACGACCGACAATAATCAGCACTGCAATGGCATAACTTGCTTTGGTAATGAGGTCTGCCAAGCTGTCAAGTTGTTTGTTGAGCGGCGTTTCCACGCTGTTGTCGATTTGCGCTCCCTTATACACCTTGCCGTATTCGGTGCTGTCGCCCACTTTCAACACTCGCATAATGCCGTGTCCGTCTGCAACGGTTGTGCCTTTCATTGCGTGGTTTGACGGATAGGTGGCATCTTCTTTGAAATTGGCGGAATTTGTGGTTTTCCTGCAAACCGTCTCGCCTGTGAGAGTTGATTCGTTGATTTGCAACGACACGCTTTCTAAAAGTTCGCCGTCTGCGGGAACTTCTTCGCCTGTTTCGAGAATAATAATATCGCCTACAACCACTTCTTTTTTAGTGATTTGGCAGATATTGCCGTTACGAATTACTTTTACCAAAGTGTCGTCGTTTACTTTGTTAAGTATTTCAAATTTTTTGTTGGCTGATAACTCAAAGAGAAAGCCGACAATGGTGGCAAGGAGTACGGCAATAAGTATGCCTGCAGGCTCAAAAAATACGCTTGCCGTTTTGCCTGCACCCCAAAATTCGTAACACGATACGCCTATTGACAACGCTAACGCTATCAATAAGATAATGATAATGGGGTCGGTAAATTTTTCTAAAAATTGCGACCACAACGATTCTTTTTCCGGCGGAGTTAAGATATTTTCGCCGTGTTTTTTCCTACTTTCGAGGACTTGGGCATCTGTTAGCCCGTTGTAATGGTGTTTTTGTTCCATCTTTTTTTAATTGAATTTATGAATTATTAATTTGTAAATTTATTGTTCTATCATTTATTGGAATATATTGTTTTTCAATTGGTTTACTGTTTGATACAGGACGAATAATCTTCTTATTGTTCGTTACTTCGTCAATATAGTGCGCACACCACCCTACTATGCGCGACATTGCAAATAATGCGATATAAAGTTCTTTCTGCAAACCAATCATTTCGTATATAAAACCGGAATAGAAGTCAATATTCGGTGAAACTATTTTTTGCTTACCATATTTATTTTTGATTTGTTCAATTGCTCTGTTACCAATCAGTTCCCCAAAATTAAACTCATCACTTCTGCCTTTTTCGTTTGCGAGATTGTATGCTATTTTTTTCAATATCATTGCTCTTGGGTCGGCATCAGCGTATATAGAATGACCTATTCCGTATATTAATCCCGATTTATCAAACGCTTGACCATTAAGAATATCAATAAGGCAAGCGTCTATTTTATCCATATCTTTCCAATCACGAATTGTATTTTTTAGATAAATGAACATTTCATAACATTTAACACAAGCCTCACCGTGCAGATTTCCTTTTAGCGAAGCGATTCCTGCCGATATTGAAGAATATATATCCGTTCCTGCGGAAGCAGTTACTCTAACAGAAAAAGTTGAATTGTTTCCTTCGCTGTGTTCGGCGTGTAAAGAAAAATATTTTAAGATACCGAGATTTTGCAATAGTTGCCTTAATGTTTTGCCTTCTACAAAACCTGTATTACTTCCTATACTTAAAGTTATGCCCGACGATACCAATTTTTCCAAAATGTCGGGAATTTGTTCATTCAACAATTTCGGCGGATTTTCAAGAAATAATTGATTCGATGCTTCTAATAATTTTTCAGCATCTTGTTGAATGTTTTTTGAAAGAACATTTAAATTTTCAACAATACTTTGAAACATATCCAAAGCAGGGAGTTTTGTATCTTCAACTTCGTTCTGTTTATCGAAAATCTTATCCTTTTCAATGATTAATTGTTCTATTTCGGATACACTCTTGTCGATATTGAAATATGTTTTTATAAACTCTGCTCGCTTCTTTCTGAATATCGGATTTGAACAAAACAATGTTTGCCAAAAATCAAATGAAATATGTTTTATCATACTTATTTTCTCCTTCCAAAAATTCGTAATAAGTACAAGAACAGGTTGATAAAGTCGAGATACAAGGTTAAACTTTGTTGCTGCATTGCCATATCTACTTAATTATTAACTAATTGCACAATCATCAATCTTCCGCCATCTTCTTTTGAAAGCAGGATTTGCTTTCCGTCTGTGAGTTCGACAGGCTGATTGACTGGTATTTTTTTGCCTTCGGTTTTGTCTTCCAAATCATTCAATCGCTCATTTACAAGCAACCATTTGTTGTTATGGAAAAGAAAATAACCTGCTCGCTTTTTCTGTTCGGCGGTCAATTTTTCGTTTGGCGAAATATTGCGATTGACGTGCCATTGGTACATACCTTGCCCGCTAAAAACCATAAGCCGATAATCGTCTGGCGTAAATGTACCTGCACGGCGGGACGAATATAAATTTAACACAGGCAGTTGTCCGTGATATTCCGTTCCGCAAAACGGACATTTTGGTTTGGTAGAATTATCAAACACAAACCATTTATGCCAGCAGTTCGGGTTTTGGCAGGGCTGCATCAAGTCGACAGTTTTCAGCAAAGCCTGCTCCCAGTCATTGGCAGCAGGGCGCAGGGTAGGATTATGTAAACCGTCAATAAATGCGCGGTCGAACAACTTTTTTAAGTATGGTCCGCAAACGGAATATGGAATTTTTGTCGGGTCGCCCTGTGGCAGTTGTGAAGGCTGCAAATCTTTGATTTTCACACGATTTGTGGTATCGGCTTGGTGTTCAACAAACAATGCTTTTGCACCCATCGACAAATCTTCATCTTTGGCAGGGTCTGTGTCCCATACTTTTCCACCGCGCAAAGGGTGTCGATAGAGCAAATACATATAAATCATTACTGCCAAAGCGTGTCGGTCGGTTGTGATGTTGGGTAAAGCGCGGTTAGGGTCGCCAATTTTCAAATGTTTTGTGGCAATCACTTCCGGTGCGATAAAATCAGGCGTTCCCAGCACATCTGGCGGATATTTTCCGGGTACAACCAAGCCGTCAATATCAATGATAGATGCTTTACCGGAAGTAGGGTCAAGCAACACATTTTTGTAAGACAAATCGGAATGAGCCAAACCTGCGGCGTGAAGCCGCCGAACTGCTCTGCTGATATTGATACAGATTTGGAAATAACTAAACCAGTTGCCGCGTTCCAGCGGTGCAAGGAATTTATTTTGATTTTTTGCAGAAGCGTACCATTTGCCTTCTTTTTCTTTGCCCTTTATTCCAAGAAAATCGTTGTTGATAGAACCTGTTGCAAAGAAAAAATGTTTATGATAAGTGGGACAAACCAAACCGAGTTTGCCGTTGTGTTCCACTATTTTAGTAGGCCAGCAGTACAAATCTTTCCAATATTCACCACCTATTTGGTTGAAAATTTTGTCTTTATAAACTCCTGTGATATTTTGCAGGCGGTCTTTTGCGTTAAAATCCTGTTTGTCGCGGAAAAATGCCACTACATACGATTTGTCGGGACTGAAATAGACATCTTTCATTCCGCCTGCACCAATGATAGTATTCACAAATTCTACATCTGCGCCGTCTGTTGCTTTTATTTTTATTGTATTTGCCATAATCGTTAAAATAAAATTGCTATTGTCCTGTCATCGTGATTGCCTTTTGACCAAAAGTTGAGCCATTCGAGCAATTGCTCGGCGGCTTGTTCGTTGTTGTCTGTAAAATCCACTTTTGCCTTGTCCTCGTTGTTGCCGTTGAGGTCGTCCCAAAGGGCGTTCCATTTTTCAATGCGGTTGAGGTTGGCATCGGTTTCAAATTTTGGGTCGGTAACGCCGTCCGTCATTAATATCAATGCTGTAAAATCCTCTACTACATCGAATTTGATACGGGAATAAAGTTCGTTTTTGATAATTTCGGGCATTGTGAGAAAGCGAGTTTGTCCTGCAAATTCGCCGCCATCAGGCTCTCCGAGAATTTTCAAATATTGCGGTTCTTGACGATAAACGCCAATACCGCCATCGCCAACCCACCAAGCACCGATAAACCAACCATACTCAAATTTTTTGCACAACGAAACAAGTAAAGTTGTAGCGTAATTCTTTGCAGGACGTTCTTTTTCTTTTGCCTCTGTTTCAATGGCTTTGTGTGCTGAAAAAACAGAATTAGAGATTATTTCCTGCAAAATTTTACCGACTTCATTTTTCTGTTCGGCTGTTTTCAGTTTTGCCAATTCGTCTTTTTTGTCCGTAATT
>JAISYF010000032.1 GCA_031270065.1 Prevotellaceae bacterium
TTATTTATAGTTATTTATAGTTATTTATAGTTATTTATAGTTATTTATAGTTATTTATAGTTATTTATAGTTATTTATAGTTATTCGTTATTAATTGTTAATTCGGTCTAACGAAATTCTTTATAATACGCCTCTGCGGCTTGTTTGAGTTCGTTGTACCACGCCTCTCCGAAACGGCGGATTAGCGGTTTTTTCAGAAATTGATACGCGGGCAATTTCAATATTTTGCCCTGTTTTTTTGCGCAACCACACAAATCCCAATGATGAAAATTAACGGCGGTAAAATCTTTAAATTTTTCTAATCTGGCAGGGTACAGGTGGCACGAAATCGGCTTGGGGAAATTGGTAAGTCCCTCATTATAAGCCTTTTCCATTGCACAAAAATAAATTTCATTTTTCACGAATGCAAAAACGCACTCCTTGCCTTCAACTATCGATGTTACGGTGTCGCCCTGACAATCCACAAAAGAAACTCCCTGATTTTCAATTACTTGCTTTGATTTTTCAGGCAAATATTTGAGAATTTCAGGCAAAATTTCCGCTATTTTTTCCGCTTCTCCCTCTTCCAAAGGCGCGCCAGAATCGCCGTAATAACAGCATTTGCCTTTACATTGCGCCAAGTCGCAGCAAAACATTTGCTCAAAAAACTCAAAACTTACAACCGTATCAAAAATTTCTACCATAATATTTTTTAGAACACAAATTACACTGATAACGCAGATTTTCGCTGATAAAATTTTTTATAAAAAAACAGCGTTTATCTGCGCAATCCACGTTATCAACGTTCTACAAAAAGAAAAATTTATTTTTTCTTGCCTTTTTCCTGTACAGTTTCGTACTCGAATTTTGCAAGTGCTTTAAATCTGTCATTTGCGATTTTGCCGAGAATTAACTGCCCGTTTTCAATACGGTATTCAACGCAATTTTTTAGAATTGACTGAAAATCGCTGTCTATTATTTTGGTTTCTTTATCTTTTTTGCCTATTTTGCATTTCGCTTTTTCATACACAAGACCGTTGAATTTGAGTTTCCAATTCTTTTGATTCCAAGAATATTTACCCGATAAAGATGCGCAAGAGGCATTTCCCTCAACAACTCTTTTCTTTTTGTTTTTCTTGTCAAAAGTGAAACGGAAATAGGGCGTATTCGGAGTTTTTACAGGCATTTCCTTACCCTCAATTTCTACCAAAATCCACTTTTTGTCGAACAGGTTGTAGATTTCATAGTCGGTTTCTTCCTCCGTTTCCTCGTATTCATAAACTATTTGCTGCGTTTTGAAAATCACAGGCACAGTTGCAAAACCTGCGGTATTTCTGCCGTTTTGCTGAGCGGGAATCCACTTTGGCATCTTTCTGATGCACTCTTTGGCTGCATTGTTGCAGTCATCGTCTAATCCCTGCTGCACTGCAATGCTTTTGACATCGCCCTCTGCGCTTATATAAAGGCGCAAAATCACTCTGCCGCTAACATTGTTGTCTATCGCCGACTTCGGATACACCAGCGAGTCGTCAATAAATTTATACATCACCTCCTCGCCGCCCTGATATTGAGCCGCAGAGGTTTTACTGTTCCCTTGAAAAACCATTTCTGTGGAACTGCTTTGTTGCGTGCTGTCTTGTGCCAGCACTGAATTTGCTTGCAGGCAAAACAACATAATTGCTGAAATAAAACCGATTTTTTTCATTTGTAAAATTTTATTTTTTTGATTAATATTAGTTTTAAAGTATATTTTTTGAAATAAAGCGCAAAGATACAAAATAATTATGAATAATAAATTATTAAAATGATTTTTTTTTTGAGAAAAAATATTTTTTTGCAAAATAAGCAAAAAACATTTACCTTTGCGAAAAAAATATTAGAGATGCCAAACAAAAATCAGTCTGAAACTACCACAAAATATCACAAAATTCTCAAAGATTATTGGGGTTTTGACTCTTTTCGCGATTTGCAACTTGATATAATTTCCGCTGTGGGCGAAGGGCAGAGTGCGCTCGCGTTGATGCCGACAGGTGGCGGAAAATCTATCACGTTTCAAGTGCCTGCGCTGGCGAAAGAGGGCATTTGTCTTGTAGTGTCGCCGCTGATTGCGCTAATGAAAGACCAGGTGGAAAACCTGCGGCATCGCGGCATAAAAGCCGCCGCAATCTATTCTGGAATGACACATGAGCAAATTTTAACCACGCTTGAAAACTGCGAGTACGGCAATTTTAAATTCCTCTATGTTTCGCCCGAAAGGCTAAGTACGGAGTTATTTCAAAAACATCTTAATTTTCTGAATATCAGCATGTTAGCCGTTGATGAGGCGCATTGTATTTCGCAATGGGGCTATGATTTTCGCCCGCAATATTTGAAAATTGCCGATATTTTGGAAATTTTGACAGAAAATACTCCCGTTCTTGCGCTAACTGCCACTGCAACGCCGCTTGTGGTAGATGATATTCAGGAAAAATTAAAATTTCCGCAAAAAAATGTTTTCCAAAAAAGTTTTGAACGGAAAAACTTAAATTACGTTGTGCGCCACACCGAAAATAAATTTGAGCAAATGCTGCGAATATTAAATAATGTTAAAGGAAGTTCGATTGTGTATGTCCGCAGCCGTTTGCAAACTAAGGAAATTTCAGATTTTTTAAATAAAAATCACATAAAATCCGATTTTTTTCACGCGGGTTTGCCCTCAAACGACAAAAACCGCAAACAAGACGA
This sequence comes from Prevotellaceae bacterium, assembly GCA_031270065.1. Lineage (GTDB taxonomy): Bacteria > Bacteroidota > Bacteroidia > Bacteroidales > Paludibacteraceae > F0058. Next base: position 2,704 of record JAISYF010000032.1, read on the forward strand.
ATGGAAAAGCGGCAAAACGCGCGTGATTGTAGCCACAAACGCTTTCGGAATGGGCATAGACAAGTCCGATGTACGCTCGGTAATACACACCGAAATGCCCGATTCCTTAGAGGCGTATTTTCAGGAGGCGGGGCGTGCGGGGCGCGATGAACAAACGGCTTACGCTACGCTTTTGTACAACAAGGCTGACGGTGCGAAACTCAAACGGCGCATTCCCGACAAATTTCCGACCATTGATTTTATACAAAAAGTTTATCAAAATCTGGCAAACCACTTCACTTTGGCTGTGGGAGCGGGTTTTGAGGCAGTTTATGCGTTCAATTTACAGGAGTTTTGCTTTACTTGGAAATTGCCGCAAAATCCAACTTACAACGCTCTGAAAATTCTCGAAATGGCAGGCTACATCGAACTTACAGAGGAGTTGGACAACCCCTCTGTGCTGCGATTTATCGTTGAACGCGAAAAACTTTACTCCTTCCGAACGCAAAATCCTGCGCAGGAACGGCTAATCGAAACGCTATTGCGCTCATACACAGGGCTTTTCTCGTCAGACGTGCATATAAACGAGGATTTAATCGCCGAAAGATTAGACACAAAACGTGATTTTGTTTATGAAAATCTGAAAAAACTTTCCGCTTTCGGCATCATAAAATATATTCCATTCAAAAAAACGCCATTGCTAATTTATACGCTGCAACGCATTGATACAGAGAAAGTTATCATTCCAAAAAGCGTTTATGACGAGCGAAAAGAGCGTTACAAAAAACAGATTGAGGCGGTATTGGATTATGCCGAAAATCTTGATAACTGCTTGGTACAGAAATTGCTGCGCTATTTTGGCGAAACCAACACAAAACCTTGCGGCGTTTGCTCTGTTTGCCGAGAAAAACGCGCAAAAGAACTTTCCGCAGGCAATTTTCAAATTATTGAAGAAAAAATTTATTCAATTTTACAAAATAATCCTTTGACAATCAATGAATTAACCGAAAAAATTAAAACAAAACAGGAAAATATTATTGCCGTTGCAAGAAAACTGCTTGACGAAGGTAAAATTTTTCAAAATATAGAATTAAAATTGTCAATAAAATATTAACTTTGCTCAAAAAAAAATGATAGAACTCAAAAACATACACAAAACCTACTATTCCGGTGCGCCGTTGCACGTTTTGAAAGGCATTGATTTGTCGATAGAAAAGGGCGAACTGCTGTCGATTATGGGCGCATCGGGGTCGGGAAAATCAACGCTACTCAATATTTTGGGTATGCTCGACAACTATGACGAGGGAACGTATCTGCTTGATAATAAACTGATTAGTAAAATATCGGAAACACAGGCAGCGTATTTGAGAAACAAATATATCGGATTTGTTTTTCAGTCGTTCAACCTTATCGGGTTCAAAACTGCGCTCGAAAATGTCGCTTTACCGCTCTATTACAGGGGAATCAGGCGCAAAGAGCGCAACCTGCAAGCGATGCACTACCTTGACCGTATGGGTTTAAGAGAGTGGGCAAATCACCTGCCCAACGAACTTTCTGGCGGGCAAAAACAGCGTATTGCAATAGCGCGGGCATTGATTTCCAAGCCAAGCGTGGTGCTTGCAGACGAACCGACAGGCGCGCTCGACAGCCAAACATCGCAAGAGGTAATAGACATTCTAAAAGAGGTGAATAAAACTGATGGACTTACAATAATTGTCGTTACCCATGCTCCCGAAGTCGCCGAACAAACACAGAGGATTATCAGGTTAAAAGACGGGGTAATTTACAAAGACATTCCATCTCTTTAAGAATATGGAATGTCTGTAAATTGTAAAGTTTCACAACGTTGTTGATAACAGCAGCCCTTCGGACTTCGCTTCGGCTACGCTTCCGCTTCGTCCGAAGGGCTGGGGCGGAATGAAAATTTTTGAGGATTTGAAAATTTGAAAATTCAATTTCTAAAAAAATTATTAATTGTTAATTATATTTAGTATTTTGCATTTTCAAATCTTCAAATTTTCAAATCCTCAAATTTTCAAATTTAAACAGCCTCTTAACCTAATTGAAAATTTGTTGTATTCATACAATTTTTTTTATATAATACACTGATTTTTAGCAACTTACAGTAAAAAAATAAAATTTGTACAAAAAAATGCAGCTTTTATAAAAAACTGCATAAAAATTATACATTTTTTTGTACCTTTGCTGAAATTTTTTAAGAATGAACACTAAATCTGGCTACGGAAATTATTGTGCCACTTTGGTTTTTGGGATTAAATTATTGAGCATATTTTTTTGAAATATTGTGTATTGTCTTTGCACAAAAATAAAATATTATGGACATAAAAACCTACATTTCAGACAACGAAAATCGGTTTCTTGACGAACTTTTTTCGTTGATACGCATTCCTTCGATAAGCGCATTTGCGGAAAATAAAAGCGATATGATTGCCTGCGCCCAACGTTGGCAAACGTTGCTTTTAGAGGCAGGCGCAGAGAGGGTGGAAATCTTGCAGACAAAAGGCAATCCGATTGTTTTTGCTGAAAAAATTATTGATAAATCGGCAAAAACCGCGCTTGTGTATGGGCATTACGATGTGATGCCTGTTGAGCCGCTTAACGAGTGGAAAACACCGCCGTTTGAGCCGCAAGTAGTTGATAATCACATATTTGCACGCGGTGCAGATGACGACAAAGGGCAAAGTTTTATTCAGGTCAAGGCGTTTGAGTATCTTGTAAAAACTGCGCAACTGCCTTGTAATGTAAAATTTATCTTTGAGGGCGAGGAGGAAATTGGCTCGCCGTCTTTGGAAGAATTTTGCGAAAATAATAAAGAACTTTTGAAAGCAGACCTGATTTTGGTATCCGATACTTCGATGCTCGGCGCAGACTTGCCCTCGCTCACAAACGGCTTGCGCGGACTTGCGTACTGGCAAATAGAGGTTACAGGTGCAAACCGCGATTTACATTCGGGGCATTTTGGCGGTGCGGTGGCAAATCCTATTAACGAACTCTGTAAAATTCTTGCGCAAGTGGTTGATAATGAAGGCAAAATCACTGTTCCGCATTTTTATGACAAAGTAGTGCCGCTTTCAGCAGAGGAACGGACAATGATTGCGCAAGTTCCGTTTGATTTGGAAAAATATAAGCAAGCCATTGATATTCAAGAGGTTACAGGCGAAGTCGGTTACTCTACTTTGGAACGCAACTCGTGCAGACCATCTTTTGATGTTTGCGGAATTTGGGGCGGATTTACGGGCGAAGGGTCAAAAACGGTTATTCCGTCAAAAGCGTTTGCAAAAGTTTCGTGCCGTTTGGTTGCCGACCAAAACCACGAGGAAATTTCGCGACTTTTTTGCGATTACATTTATTCTATCGCTCCTAAAAGCGTGAAAATCAACGTATTGTCAATGCATGGCGGAGAGGCGTATCTTTGTCCAACAAATCATTTTGCCTACCGCGCAGCCGAAATCGGCTTTGAAAAAGCGTTTGGCAAAAAACCGCTTTCAGTTCGGCGCGGTGGCAGCATTCCGATTATCGCAACCTTTGAAAAGGTGCTCAATATCAAGACTATACTAATGGGATTCGGGCTTGAAAGCGACGCAATTCATTCCCCAAACGAAAACTTCAACCTTGATATTTTTAGAAAAGGAATTGAGGCGGTTGTTGAGTTTTATAAAAATTTATAATTATTAATTTAAAATTTATAATAAATTGATTATCAGTTACATAACGTTTATTCCGTTCTCATTTGAGGCTGGTGTGATTTTGGCTATAATTCTATTGCTTTTGTTTGTTTCGGGCTTTTGTTCGGCATCGGAAACGGCGTTTTTTTCGCTGTCGCCTGTCGAGTTGGAAAAGGTTGAAAATGAGGAAAATAACCCGCTTTCTCAGAAAATTGCCTCGCTAAAAAATGCGCCTGAAAAACTTTTGGCGGCAATTCTTATCGCGAATAATTTTGCAAATGTGGCGATTGCGGTGCTGTCGGCGATTTTTATCGAAAAAATCATTGATTTTGGCAATGCAAAAATCGTGGAATTTATTGTGCAAACGGTAGTAATTACCTTTGTACTGCTGCTTTGCGGCGAAATTATGCCAAAAATGTTTGCCTCGCAAAACGCGCTGAAAATGTGCCAAATTTCTGCAAGACCGCTCTCGGTATTGCAAACAATTTTTAAGCCTTTTGTGTCGATTTTGGTAAAATCAACTTCGCTAATCAACCGCAGGCTCGCCAAAAACCATTATAACAACTTGTCTATCAATGAATTATCGCAGGCGTTGGATTTGACTGAAAATATTGAGCAGGAGCAGGAACTCCTTAGAGGAATTGTGCAGTTCGGCAACCTGTCGGTTGATAATATTATGACCTCGCGTCCTGACGTGGTTGCGTTGGACATCAAAACGCCTTTCAATCAAGTAATTACGAAAATTATTGAAACAGGCTACTCACGCATTCCAACTTACGAAAAAACGCTTGACAACATCAAAGGAGTGCTGTATATCAAGGACTTAATACCGCATTTAAACAAAAATAGCACTTTCCGATGGCAAACTTTGGTGCGTCCCGCAACTTTTGTACCAGAAACGCGAAAAATTGACGATTTGTTGCAGGATTTTCAACGATTGAAGGTGCATATCGCTGTGGTAGTCGATGAATTTGGCGGAACTTTGGGCATTGTTACAATGGAAGACGTGTTGGAGGAAATTGTAGGCGACATCAGCGATGAATATGATAATGAGGAAAAACTTTATACAAAAATTAATAATAACACTTACGAATTTGAGGCGAAAATCCTGTTGAACGATTTTTTCAAAATCACAGGAATTAATACCGAAATTTTTAAGGATTTGACCTCTGACGTTGATACGCTCGCGGGATTAATCCTTGAACTTTTTAAGGAACTTCCGCACGTCAGCGAGCATATTTCCCGCGAAAACTACACTTTTACCATTCTGGCAATGGACAAACGCAGAATAAAAAAAGTGAAAGTAGAAATAGAAAATTAGAACTGAAATTATTAATTATAAAACCACAACCCTCACACGAATTGAAAATAAAAAATACGGAAAACCCCAACTTTCAACTTTTATTCGTATGGTCTGTGTGATTAGTGGTTCAAAATAGATTTAAACAGATGAAAAACTTATTAAAATTTTCCCTGATTTTTGCCGCAATTCTGTTTTTTGCGTGCGGAAACAAGCCGCAGCCAAAGCGTTACGAGTATTTTAGAATTGATTTGCCCGAACATAAATATTGGACGAACAATTCGCAGCAACAGTACAGTTTTGAAATGTCCGATTATGCAACAATTTCGCCATACATTGGCGATGGGCAAGGAATAAACATTGATTATCAGCGAATTAACGGCAGAATACACCTTACTTATTTGCCGATTGACATTGATACTTTTCAGGTAGTTGCCGAAGAGTGCCGAAAACTTGCCTACGAACATTCGATAAAAGCCAATGCAATTATTGCAAATTATTACGACAACGATACTGCAAAAGTATATGGCGCACTGTACAAAATTACGGGCAACGCAGCCTCGCCTGTACAATTTTTTATTACCGACAGCACGCGGCATTTTTTGCGCGGAGCATTGTATTTCAACAATTTGCCGAACTACGACTCAATTTACCCCGTTGCCGAATACGTAAATCAAGATATTGTACATTTAATAGAAACTTTGCGGTGGAAGTAGATTATTGAGTGCTGTTGTGTTCATTGAGCACAGTAGAAATGAAAAAACTGCCCGTTCAACAACAGGCAGCCCTAATAAAATTTGTGACTCCAACAGGATTCAAACCTGTAACCTTCTGATCCGTAGTCAGATGCTCTATTCAATTGAGCTACGGAGCCGTGAAAATTTCGGACTGCAAAAGTAGTGATAATTTTTATATTTGCCAAACTTTTCGCAAAAAAATTACAACTTTTTTTTATTTCACTTATAATCAACATTTTAGATAAGAAAAAATCTTTTTTTAATGCTTTTTTATGAATACCCGTATAAATACCTAAAATGCGTGTAAATTACTGAAATATGGATACCGATTACCATTTTTGCTTTTGTGGTAAAGTCCATAAAATCAACAAATTATGATTATATTTGAGCATATACGGCTATTTGTATAATTATTAATTTTCAAATTGTATTTTTGCATTTTCAAATTTTCAAATCCTCAAATTTTCAAATTGAATTATAGGTCGCTTTGCGGATTATCATTTATTTTTTTTTTGCAAATAAATATTGTTTATACCCGATTTTCAATGCAAATTTCTGTAATTGAAAATTTTTCGTTATTTTTTGCAGGTTTGCACCGCAATCTCATAATTTTTTTTTAAAAAATATTAGTAAAGCTACTAAAAATTTTCTTACCTTTGCAGTCTTATGATTTCAGATTAATTTTTTGAGAAAAAACAAATGGCAAAAAAATCGAAGTTACACGATAGAGTTGCGGAATTAATGCCGCGAATTTTGGAAATTTTTAATAAAAAACCAAGCAAACATTTTAATTATAAGCAACTTTCGCACGCACTCGGAATTAAACTTGCGGAAGGAAAAACTGTTGTACCTGTTGCACTCGATGAACTCGTGGAACAGGATTTACTCCATGCAGTTGATAGGGGAAAATTTGCGCTGAAACTGCGGTACAGTTACCTCACAGGCGTGATTGACAGAACGCTCGTGGCGCACAAAACATACCTTATTCCCGATGACGGCGGCGAAAATATTTTTATCGCAGAACGCTCGCTAAATTGCGCTCTGAACAGCGACCGCGTGAAGATTAAACTCTATCCTGTGCGCCGTAAAAAAGAACTCGAAGGCGAAGTTATCGAAATTCTAAAACGTGCAAAAGAAGTTTTTGTCGGAATTTTGGAGGTGAGGTTCGATGTGGCTTTTCTAAAAGTTGATAAAAAGCAGTTGCCAATGGACATTATTATTCCGTCCAACAAACTGAACGGCGCGAAAAGAGGGCAAAAATGTATCGGCGCAATTACTTTTTGGGCGGACAAATACGAAAATCCGATTGGCGAAATAGTTGATGTACTTGGAAACCTCGGTGAAAACAATACCGAAATGCACGCTATTTTGACAGAATTTGGTTTGCCTTATCGTTACCCGCAAGATGTTGAAAATGAGGCAGATAAAATTTCAGATAAAATTACGCAAAGTGAAATTGACAAGCGTATTGATATGCGCGATGCGGTAACTTTCACCATTGACCCCAAAGATGCAAAGGACTTTGACGACGCGCTTTCTGTTAGAAAATTAGAAGAAAATGTTTGGGAAATCGGCGTGCATATTGCTGACGTAACGCACTATGTAAAAGAGGGTGATGTGATTGATAATGAGGCTGTTAAACGCGCCACTTCGGTCTATTTGGTTGATAGAACGGTGCCGATGTTGCCGGAAAGATTGAGCAATTTTATTTGCTCACTCCGTCCAAACGAGGAAAAATACGCCTATTCCGTGATTTTTAAAATGAATAATTTTGCGGAAATTTTGGATTATAAAATTGCGAGAACAATTATAAATTCCAACCGCCGTTTTACCTACGAAGAGGCACAGGAAATTATTGAAACGGGCAGTGGAGATTATTCCGCCGAAATACTGAAACTCAACGAGTTAGCCCTGTTATTGCGTTCAAAACGCTTTGCTTCGGGCGCGATTGCTTTTGAGCGTTCAGAAATGAGATTTGACCTTGACGAAAAAGGAAAACCGCTTGGAACGTACCTCAAAGAGCCCAAAGAGAGCAACAATCTTGTTGAGGAATTTATGCTTTTGGCAAACCAAGCTGTTGCCGCACATATCGGCAAGCCCAAAACGGCGGGAGCAAAGGCAAAAACGTTTATTTACCGTATTCACGATGTGCCGAATATGGAAAAATTGACCAATTTTGCAGAATTTATTAAGCGTTTTGGCTACAAAATAAAAACGCAGGGCAAAAATACCGCCGTTTCCTCGTCTATCAACCATCTTTTAGACAATGTTGCGGGCAAAAAAGAGCAGAATATGATTGAAACGCTCGCTATTCGTTCAATGGCAAAAGCAGTTTATTCTACAAAAAATATCGGACATTACGGCTTGGCAATGAAATATTACACGCATTTCACCTCGCCAATACGCCGCTACCCTGATATGCTGGTGCATCGTTTATTGACGAAATATAACGATGAAAATGGCAGGGGAGAAAAAAAAATCACCCCTACGGCAGAAGAATTGGAAAACCTTTGCAAACACTCCTCCGAAATGGAGCAGCGCGCCGCAAACGCCGAACGCACCTCAATAAAATATAAGCAAGTCGAGTTTATGAAAGACAAAATCGGACAGATTTTTGACGGCGTAATTTCGGGCGTAAATACTTGGGGTATTTACGTTGAACTCAACGATAATCACTGCGAAGGTATGATTTCAATCCGCGATTTAGATGATGATTACTACGTTTTTGACGATAAAAATTACTGCATTATTGGCAGGCGGCATTTCCGCAAATTCCAACTCGGAGATGAAATTTGCGTGCAGGTTTCCTCCGCCGATTTGATAAATAAATATTTGAATTTTATATTGGTAAAATAGAGATTATGCAAATTTGCATTACGCTTTTTTGCATAAAAAAATAAGTTGTATTTTTGCCAAAAATTTTAGAAATAAAAAAAATTATGAACCCGCTCAGTTCTGGCACGATAGTAAAATGGCTGACAAATGACGGAATTATGGACAAAACAGGCAACGAATATTTTATTTCTGACCCATTTTTCAAAATGTTTTCAAAAAAATTGCAAATTTTAAAAAATATATTTAATTTTGCATTTTTCAATTAAATCTCATAATAATTTATTGAGCAATGAAGAAACTATTTATTTTTTTATCTGTTTTATTTTTGACAGCGAATTTGAATGCTGCTTATGTAGAAAATTACCCTGTTGAAATTAAACAGCCAGACGGCACTACCGTTCAACTTTTTGCTACAGGCGATGAGTACCACCACCGTATTCACGACAAAGAGGGTTATACTTTGCTGTGCCACCCGAAAACGGGGTGGATTGTTTATGCCGTTTTGCAAGACGGCGAACTTGTGCCTACCGATTTTTTATACGGAAAAATCAATCCTCATTCGGTAAATATCATTCCCAATCTTGATATTTCGGCTGAAAAAAGACGGCAATTATACCGTCAATATTGGCAAAATGCGCGAAAACCCGTATCGCAAAACGAAAAACCTGACAAAACGCAAAAAATCGGCAGGCAAAACGCACCCGCTGAAACTGCCGCTTTGCGCACAGGCACGTTGAATAATATTGTGATTTATATTTCGTTTCCTGCTCCCAACAATACCTTTGGACACAGCAAAAGCGATATAGAAACTTTGTTTAATAATTCCACTTCTGGAGAATCTTTGTATAGTTATTATAGAGATATATCAAACAATACATTTAATATTCAATCCGCTTTTTTTCCGCAGTCATCAACAACCATTTTTTCTTATCAGGCACTTCAACCTCGTTCTTATTACGAAGAAAATACAGATGATGATATTAGAAGAGCAAGAGAACATGAACTTTTGCACGATGCAATAATGTCTTGCAAAACAGAAATAGAGGCAGCATTTACAGCAAGTCAATTAGATGCTCTGGATAACGATGGTTATGTAGATAACATATCTTTTATTATTCAAGGAAGTGCAGGAGCGTGGAGCGCGCTTTTGTGGCCTCACCGCTGGGCTTTATATACATATCAACCGTATTATGGAAATGCTTTGTACCTTAACGGCAAAATGGTATGGGATTATCTTTTTGTTCTTGACAACGGTATTTCACAAAATACTTTGATACACGAAATGTATCATTGCTTGGGCGCGCCTGATTTATACACAGGAGGCACAGATTTAGGACCTGTCAGCAGTTGGGATATAATGGCATATTCGCATTTAACCAAGCCACAATCTTCAACTGTTTATATTTCTAAAAAATATGGAAAATTTGTTGATGACATACCCGAAATTCTGACTTCCGACACATATACTCTTTATGACAGTTGGGATAGAAATCCTGCACATCCGATTGCATATAAAATTACCTCGCCTACTTCTACCGTAGGCGAATATTTTGTGCTTGAATACAGAAGAAAAACAGGCGGAATGATTTATGAAACAGGCATTCCTAATTCAGGTATTATCATTTCGAGAATTTATGAAAACGCAAACAATAATGACGGCAATATGGGTTGCGACGGCACAACAGACCACCCATACGAAGTTTATATTTATCGTCAAAACGGCACAAATACTGTAAAAGGAACTATCGGCAATGCCTATTTTTCGTCCACAGGGCGCACCGTGTTCAGCGACAGCAGTTCGCCAAGCGCGTTTTTATCTGATAATACTGCTGGTTTGGGCGGAATTGTTATTGACCAGTTCAGTGCAGCAGGCAACGAAACTATGACTTTCCGCGTAACTTTTCCAACGGCGGAAATTCCTGTATCAACAGCAGCAACCAACATTGGCAGATACGGTTTTACTGCAAACTGGACCCCGACTACCAACACGCAAAATTACCTTTTAAGCGTTTATAGAAAAGTGGCAGGCGTGGAAACTTATGACGGCGGCGGGTTTATAGATAACGCTGTCGGCAATGTAACTTCATTCAACGTTACAGGATTAAACCGCTCATTATCAACAACATGGTATTATAAAGTAAAAGCGATAAGCGGAGGAGTGCCCTCTGCATATTCTAATGAAATAGAGGTAGCACTTGCCAATTACAGCCCTGTTGCTTGCGAATACGAAAGTAATATGTTACAAATGAACCTCCCTGCGTACTACACAAGCAACGGCGGTGCGCTTGCAGGAATAAATAACAATAGTTTTACTCAATATGCAGAGTTTTATCAACTTTCTGATATTGCAAAAGTTACAAGTTTTACAATGAATGTTTGCGAGTTTCAAAATAATTCAAACGACCCAGATTATGCAAAAATTACAATGAAACTTTGGAATAAAGGCAGCAATAATTTACCCGGTACTCTGCTTTACAGCGAAGATTTTTCTTTTACGCAAATTGGCGGAACAGGCGAAAAAACTTTTACTTTTACAACTCCTGTTATTGTTCCAACTGAATTTTTTATAGGTTATCAAATATATAAACATAGCACAAATTTAGATGCCTTCGGCGTATATGTAACAACTCCAAGAGGAATAGGAGGTTTAAACACTGCTTATGTTGGGACAAATGATTGGTGGGGAGCAATTTCATCATCTTTTGGCAGTGATTTTACAAACTCTCTTTTCCTTTTCCCGCAAGTTTGCACTTTTACTCCTGCTGCTGATTTTTCGGCAGATGTAACCGAAAATTGCGAAAAAGAGAAAATCACCTTTATAAACTCAACGCAAGAAACGCAGAATATGTCGTACTTGTGGGATTTTGGCGATACAAATACTTCGTCAGAAAAAAATCCACAGCACGTTTTTGAAACTGCCCAAACTTACACTGTTTCGCTCACAGCGATAAACGACTACGGTGAAACTACCGAAACAGATTACATCACTATCCATCCTCTGCCTAAGATTACATACACCGTAATAAATGAAACAGCCAGCAACGCAGGAGACGGCAGCATCGACCTCACAATTTCAAACGGTACTTCGCCCTATGCTTTCTTGTGGAATAATGCAGCAATATCAGAGGATTTGTATGGGCTTTCTGCTGGCAATTATTCGATTACGGTAACAGACGCGAAAGGCTGCGAGGCAACGGAAAACATTACCGTTACAGGCAATTATACCGCGCTCGGCGAAGTTTCGGAAAATCCTTTGGAGATTGCAGGATATTACACAATCACAGGTATAAAAATAGAAAAACCTCTTGACAAAGGCGTTTTTATCGTAAAATATAAAAACGGAAAAACTAAAAAAATTGTGAAATAGATAAAAGATAGAAATTAAAAACTAAAAATTATTCGTGTTTATCTGTGTAATCTGTGATAAAAAAAACAGGCAAATGAAGAAAAAACAATGAAGTACCCTGACGGGGCTGTCTCAAAGGCGAGGCAGCCTCTTTTATTTTTCCAAATTTATTGTATTAAAAATATTGCTGTCCGTTAAACATTTCCTTACTTCGCCACAGGGACACCCTACGGATTTTCCCAAAAATTTGGTTTAAAAAAATAACACAAAGGCTTTTTATACCCGACTTTCGATGTTGTGCCCTGTCATTGCGGGCTTTGACCCGCAATCTCAATATTATAAAATTGAGATTGCGGGTCAAAGCCCGCAATGACAGGGAAT
>JAISYF010000036.1 GCA_031270065.1 Prevotellaceae bacterium
TTTGGTACGAAAAAAATCCAGAAATATTTTTTGAAAACACTTGGTTATTTAAAAATAAATCTATATCTTTGCTGCAAAAAATTACTCAAGTTAATCAACAACGTTGTGAAACTTGACATTTAGTTTTTAATTCTTAACTTATTTTTGTATTCCCCAATCGTTTTTTCCAGCCCTGTATACAGCGAGTCGGCTATTAGTGCGTGTCCGATACTGACTTCGGAAAGGAACGGAATATTTTGTGCAAAAAATGCGAGATTTTGCAGGTTGAGGTCGTGTCCTGCATTCACATTTAAACCGTTTTTTATTGCAAAATTTGCAGCAGATACAAAATTTTCTATCGCTTTTTGCGGATTTTTCGCAAAATTTGCAGCATAAGGCTCGGTGTAAAGTTCAATTCTGTCTGCGCCTGTTTTGGCTGCGTACTCAATATTTTCAAGTTCCGTGCCTACAAAAATCGAAACTCTGATTTTGAGGCTCTGAAAATGCTGCACCATTTCGGTCAGAAACGCCTGATTTTCAATGCAGTTCCAGCCCGCATTAGAGGTTATCGCATCGTGCGCATCAGGCACAAGAGTAATCTGCGTAGGAATAACTTTTTCCACTAAATCCACAAATTTTTTTTCAGGGTTGCCTTCAATATTAAACTCGGTAGTGATAACAGGCTTTAAATCAAGCGCGTCTCGGTAACGAATATGCCTCTCGTCTGGGCGCGGGTGAATGGTGATGCCGTCTGCACCAAACTTTTGGCAATCTATCGCCGCCTGCGCCACATTAGGAATATCGCCGCCCCGCGCATTGCGCAAAGTGGCTATTTTATTGATATTTACGCTAAGTTTTGTCATATAAAAATTTGAAAATTTGAAAATTTGAAATCCAGGAGATATTAATAAATTTCAATAAATTTTCAAATTTTCAAATATGCAATTTATTTTTCTGTTTTGCAAGTACCTGTAAATACTGCATTTGGCTCTATTGAAATAATTTTTGTAACAATATCGCCTTGAAAATTTGCGGTTGCTTTGAGAGAAACCACTTCCGAAGAGGTAATTTTTCCCTCAATTTTTCCCATAACTTCTGCGTTGTTGCAGGTTATAACGCCTTTGATAAAGCCTGTTGTGCCAACAATAACTTTGTTTGAGCAAATCAACTCGCCGTCGAGTTCGCCGTCAATTCTAATGTCGGTTTCGGTTATAATACTTCCGACAATTTTTGTTCCTGCTGCAAGCATATTGTGGCTTGAGCCGTTGTTTATTGGTTCTTTCATCATTTAAGTAAGAGATTAAAAGTCGTAAGGGCGAAACATTTTTTCACTCTTACTCCTTAATATTTTTAATATAAAATTTGCAAAACAAAAGTCATATCTTGCGGCGGTTCTGTGTAGAAAAAATCGGAATTTGTGTAAAAAATTTCAAGTCCGCCCTCAAAATACTCAAAATCAATCGTGCTTGTCCATAACTCGCCGTTGTCTGATTCGTAATGGCGCACGGTCGGCAACATTATCTGCCGGTCGTTCTGATAAAGATAGCACAGTACAACGCCGTCAAGAAAAATATCCTTTGTAATTTCAGGAATATTTGAAAAAAAGGCTGAATAATACCGAACATTGCTGCTGCTCGGCATCGGCTGCCAATCGGTCGAAGATACGGGTAATTCAATAACGTGCCAAATAGATAGCAAACCGTCTTTGCCGTTCTTGCCGTTTTGGGGTTTTTCGCAAGACACTAATATTGTTGCGAATAATGCGAATAAAATAAATTTTTTCATCTGTTTTTTAAAGTTAAAAGTTAGTTAGAAGTTTATTGGAAAATTCTAATTTTATCAGAAAAATGCAAAGATAATAATTTTTTTTAAATACAACAAATTTTTTTTATTTCTACTACTAATAATTAATATGGCAGATGTTGAAAAAAAATGCTTTCAGACATACAGATAAAAGCCTTGAATGAGCGTGTCAAAGAAGAAATTTAATTCATAATTTTTAATTTAAGTGCCTTTTCATACGCCTTTTTATAATACTCAAAAAATTTGTTCCAGTGGGCATTTTTTGTGATATTTTGTGCGAGTTTGGCAATTTTTTTGCGTTCATCGGGCGATTTTTGCACAAACTTTAGAATTTCGTCAGCAATTTTGTGCATCACATCAAAATAGTTGTGGTCGTTTCGCTCAATTACGGCAACGCCGTTGTCAATTCCTTGCTCTTTGGGCGAAATCCACTGTCCAAAACCCGCGAGATTTGTAGTGATAGTCGGCACAGCAAAGGCTGCGCTTTCCATCGGCGTATAGCCCCAAGGCTCGTAATATGACGGAAAAACAGTCAAATCAAACCCCGAAAGCAAGTCGTAATAAGGTAAATTAAACCGCCCGTCTTGCCCGTTGAGATAGACAGGCGCAAAGATTATTTTAATATTTTCATGCTGGCTGTTTGAAAATCCGTGCATGTTTAAAGCATTGATAATCATATCGTTATGCTGTTCCATAAGCGGCGTGGTGGCAAATTTCTGCTGTTCATCGGAATACGGATTAATCCATGCAGGCACCATTATGAAAACCAAAATTTCGTTGTCAAGTTTCTGCCGAGCGGCAACGTTTATTGCGTCAATAAACACATCAAGCCCTTTGTTTTTGAACTCGTAACGCCCTGATGTTCCGATAATTACGGTATTTTCCGGCATTTTATAGCCCAACATTTCGGTAGCCGTTTTCAACAAAGTTTGACGGGCTTTTTTCCGCGCAACAGGATATTTTGCGCCTTTCGGTACAAAGTCGTCTTCAAAGCCGTTTGGGGTAACTTCGGGCATTTTTTCAAGCAAAGATGCACATTCACAGGCAGTTATGTTGCTGACGGTTGTAAAACAATCCGCTAAGTGCGCCGCCGTTTTTTCCGCCGAATGTTTTGCCTCAACATTCAACTCGCGCGACATCTGGTCGCCGTTGTAGAACTGCAAATAGTCGTACAGCGGCTTATGGTTTCCTGCAATCGACCGCCCGATTGTTGTAGCGTGAGTTGTGAAAACAGTGGCGATTTCAGGCAAATGTGATTTTATGTAAAAAAGTCCAAACGAGGTTGTCCATTCCTCAAAATGCGCGATAACTCTTTGATTTTCAAGTTTATAGAAATTATAAAAACTTTCAATAACCATTCCTGATGCTACGCCGAACATTCCCGCCTCGTTATAATCGCCGTAGGCATTTAGCGAATTTACACCAAATTTCGCCCAAAAATCATAAAAAATCTCGTTTTTTTGCTCAAAAAGTTTTCTGAAATCAACCAAAATTGCCAACGGTTCGCCCGGCACCTTCCAACGCCCGATTTTGACAGTGATTTTACCTTCGGTATTCACAAAATTTCTCCATTCCGCAAATTCATTTGTCTGCGTAAAGTCCAATGAATCAGCATTTTGCCAAATATCAGGACCAATAAAAAAAACATTGTCCCCAAAGTTTTTTCTCATTGTAGATGCTTTTGACGAGAGCACAGTATAAATGCCGCCGACTTTGTTGCACACTTCCCACGAAGATTCAAAAACATAATTAGATTTTAACATTTTTTCAATATCTTTTTAAAACGGGTGCAAAGTTAAGGAAAAAAATTGGAAAACAAAAAAACACTCCTAAATGAGTAATGTTTTTTTATCTTTTTAATATTATGCCCATAAACTATTTTCTGTTTCATTGCGGTTGCAGGCTACGTCCCTAAACGGCAACGTATGTACTATTTCAATAGCCAACGAATGCGCCTGCATTAGTAAACTCACCGTTGATTTCGCGGATACACATCTGTGGCAGAAATATTTTCTCGCCCAATGAAAAATTTTTATTAATTTTGCACTGAAAAAAAAATAAAAATGTCAGCGCAAAAGCATATAGAAATCACTCTGCCTGCATCAAAAAGCATCGTAAATCGACTTTTGATAATTGAGGCATTGAGCGGACAAAAAATTGTAGAAAACAAAGATATTTCCTGTGATGATACAGAAGTATTGTTGCAGGCTTTGCATTTTGATAATCAGACGATTAACGCAAAATTTTCGGGTGCGGCCATGCGGTTTTTAACTGCATTTTTTGCGCAAAAAGAGGGCGAATGGATTTTAACAGGCGAAAAATCGCTGCTTTTGCGACCTGTAAACGAACTTGTTGAGGCTCTGAAAATTTTGGGTGCAGATATTCAATATCTTGAAAATGAGGGATTTCTGCCTCTGAAAATTGTCGGCAAAAAACTGCACAGCAAAACGCTCAAAATCGAAAATTCACAAAGCAGTCAGACCATTTCCGCGCTAATGCTTATCGCGCCGATGCTACATAACGGCTTGACAATCAAAATAAAAAATGTTTCCTCTTTTCCGTATATTTTGCTTACAAAAAAAATAATGGAAAATTGCGGAGCGAAAATAAAAATAGTACGAAAGCGCAAATTTTGTTTATGCCCTACAATCATTGCAAATCCCTGTCATTGCGGGTCGTTGCCTGCAATGACAGGGTACATCAAAGTTTTCCCTAAAAAATATTTCCCTAAAAAATTTCCGATTGAGGCAGATTGGTCGGCAGCGGCATTTTGGTACGCCTGCGCTGCAATGTTTGACACAAAACCAATCATTCTAAAAGGCTTATTACCAGATAGTTACCAACCTGACAGCGTTGTAAAAAATATTTTTGAAAATTTCGGAATTACGTCATCTTGGCACACAAATTTAACAGATACACACAGATTGATTTTAGAAAAAAATCGGTGTAAATCTGTATTATCTGCGTCATCTGTGTTCAAATATTCGTTCAAAAATTGCCCTGATTTAGTGCCTGCGCTGGCGGTAACCTGCTGCGCAAATAATGTGAAATTTATTTTTTCGGGTGTTAAAAATCTTAAAATCAAAGAGAGCGACAGGCTTGCAGCGTTGGTTTGTGAACTGCGTAACTGCGGTTTTATGCTAAAAAATTCATCTGACTTCATTTTTTGGAACGGAGAAAAATGCGTCCAGCAAAACCCTATAAAAATTGAAACCTACAACGACCACCGCATAGCAATGGCATTCGCAATTCTCTCGCAAAAGATTGGTTTAGAGATAATTAACCGAAGTGTTGTAGAAAAATCGTACCGCAATTTTTGGCAAGATTTTTGCAAAATAGCGAAAAAATAAGTTTTTGCACTTTTTTATTTCAAAAAAAAATATTGCATAATAAAAAAAAATTACTACCTTTGCATCGATAGTTGGTTACTCACGCATTTTCCATTTTGAACAGCGCAGATGGTGAGTACCTCTAATTTTACATAAATACTTGTAAATCGACAAAATACACAAAACAACCTCTTATTGTTCCGCAACAAATCGAACGGTTGAAATATCGCGGATTAATGTAAATATCAAAAAATCTGCCGAAAATTATTTTAATGATACTCATTGGTTTGAAAATAACAATATAAAAATTCTGTGCCTCAAATAATCTCATATATAATTTCCTTTCTTTTGCCTGAAAATCAGCATCTTGCAAAGGAACTCGGTTATACAAATTCTGAAAATGAGTTTGAAAAATACCGCGTAATAATCTCACCGTCTGGCTTTTTTGAGGAAGGGTTCTACGGCAAAAAAAAGTCTGTTCCTGCGTTGCCGTTGCAGAAAATTGACGGCGCGGAAATACTTTTTGGTACGCCAGAAATTGAGCAGAAAGAGGGCAAAATTTTTGTGAAAGCCGACATAATTGCAAGCAGTTTTTTTCTGCTTTCGCGTTATGAGGAGTGGGTTTGTGGCGAGGAAATTTTAGATTGTTACACAAGATTTGAAGGTAAAAAATCGTTGCCGCACCGCGCAGGCTTTCTCCAACGCCCGCTCGTTGATGAATATGCCGCTCTTTTGCGCAAGTGGCTGAAAATGACAGGCTTACAGGTTAATGAACCTCCGCAAAAAATTTCCAAAATCTACCTCACGCACGACATTGATATTCTTACATACAGAAGTAATTTGCGACTTATGCTGAGTGTTTTACGGCAAAAAATTTTGTCTTTAAAAGATGTAATCCTCTCATTATCAGATATTAAACAAGACAAAGCATATACTTTCGATTGGCTTGTAGAACAGGATTTAAAAGTGAAAGAGGCTGAGAAAATATTTTTCGTCAAAGCGGAAAAAAATGCGAAGGGCATTGATTTTCCGATGTATAATTTGAAGTCAAAAGCGTTTCAAAATATAAGTAAATTTTTTACTGAAAATGGCTGCAAAATCGGACTTCACGCCTCTTGCCAATCATTTGAAAAACAAGAACTTGTAAAAAAAGAGCAACAAAACCTGTACGAAAGTTCAGGGCAAAATATCACGTTCAACCGTTGTCATTTTTTGCGGATTTTACCGCCCAACCAGCCAAAACCCTACATTGATGCGGGCATCACTGACGATTTTTCGTTGTCCTTTGCCGATGTTGCGGGATTTCGGCTCGGCACTGCCCGACCTGTGCAGTGGATTAACCCGCAAACACTTGAAATAGAGCCGATTACGCTGCACCCGCTTTTAGTTATGGAAAGCACACTTGGCGACAAACGCTATATGAATTTGCCTTTTGACAAGGCTTTTGAACTCTGCCAAAATCTTATTTTTCAAGTGAAAAAGCACAATGGCGAGGCGGTTTTTTTATTTCACAACACTTCGGTTGTAAATGATTATTACAAGGAACTTTATGAAAAAGTAATTGAAAATTTGAAATAATTTTGTACTTTTGTAGTTTAATATTCAAAAAAAATGCAAATTTCTTTTATAAAAATGCACGGCGCGGGCAATGATTATATTTATGTCGATTGTTTTAAAAATGAGGTGGAAAAGCCTGCCGAAACAGCGATACAAATTTCCGACCGACATTTTGGCGTTGGCGCAGACGGTTTAGTGCTGATTTTGCCGTCAGAAATTGCCGACTGCAAAATGCGGATTTTCAATGCCGACGGCTCTGAGGCGCAAATGTGCGGAAATGCAATCCGCTGCGTTGGCAAATATCTTTATGAAACAGGCATTGTACCTCACTGTCATTGCGGGCTTGACCAGCAATCTAATGTTTTACAGGTTGAAACATTGTCTGGCATCAAAACACTGAAAATTGTGGTTTCGCCTTCGCTTAGTCGCTGTGCGCCGAGCGAAATCAAGACGCAGACTATTGAAAATAAAGTAGAATGTGTTGAAGTTGCTATGGGCAAAGCCGATTTTACCGCAAAAAATGTGCCGATTTTGGTAAAATCCGACACATATATTAATATGCCGTTGGACATTGACGGCGAAAAATACAACATTACCGCTGTTTCGACAGGCAATCCTCATTGTGTGGTTTTTTGCGAAAATATTGACGAAATTCCGATTGAAATTGTCGGTAAAAAATTTGAACATCACGCTTTTTTCTCCGAAAGAGTGAATACGGAGTTTGTGCAAATCATTGACAAACAGACAGTTAAGATGCGCGTTTGGGAGCGTGGTTCGGGTGAAACTATGGCTTGCGGAACAGGAGCGTGCGCCTCTGTTGCTGCTGCCGTCAAAAACAGCTTACTTGATTTTGACACCGAAATCTGCGTTAAAGTTCTTGGCGGAGAACTTTTTATTACCTGCAAAAACAATTTTGAAATGATTATGAAAGGCAATGCGGTAGAAGTTTTTAGAGGAACGTTTTGTACCTCTGCCAAGTAATTTTAAAAGAGTTTTATTTTTCGTTGCATGACCGTGCAGAGCAAATTGGCAATAAGTACCACCCAAGTCTGTATTTGAATGGCATTAACGCTATCCCCGTAGAAAAAATGCAGCGGGAAGTTTTGTTTGAGTTGCTTGTAAAGTGTTTCAATAGCCCAACGGCGGCGGTAAATTTCTCTTAAATCTTCTATTGAAAACTCAAAGTTATTGCTCAGCAGGACAACAGGTTGCTTTTTATTTTCTTCCCAAATCTCAACTGCCAACGCGGTCTAATTTTTTAGTTTTGCGACACAAAATAATCCAAAAAAGGGCTGATTTCCATCATTAGAAATCAGCCCTGATTTTTTTGGGGTGAAAAAATGTTTAGCGGACAGCAATAATACGCAATATATTATCGGACGGCATTTCGATAAAGAACATCCGCATATCCACATTATTTTTAACCGGATAGACAACAACGGCAAAACGATTTCGGACAGAAACGACCGTTACCGCAGCGAAAAGATTTGCAAGGAACTGACTGAAAAATACGGTTTATATTTTGCACAAGGAAAGTAAAATGTAAAAGTCCATCGCCTGAAAGAACCGGATAAAACGAAATACGAGATTTACGATGCCTTGAAAACAGCCGTTCCGAAATGCAGGAATTGGAACGAACTGAAAAAAGAGCTTCAAAAACAGGGCATTACGACAGACTTCAAATACAAGGGTAATACAAATGAGGTTCAGTGAGTATTATTTGAAAAGAACGAATATAAGTTCAATGGCTCAAAAATTGACCGACAATTCAGTTACAGCAAGATTGATTTTCAGCTGAAACAGAACAATAAAGAACAGGGAATAAACATTCAGTCATTTAAACAAGATTATTCACATAATCAACCGTCTGTTTTAAAAAATGCAGTTTCGGTTTTAGGCGGATTGTTCGATTTTCAACCACTGGGAACGGATTACGACCCCGACGAAGCGGAGTTTCAACGCCAACAGAGGCTCAATAAAAAGAAAAAGATAAGAAAACCTCATTTATAAACAATTAAAAAACAAATTGTTATGGATAAGAATAAGATAGATACCCAAACAGTCTATGAGATGTTTGAGGAAGTAAGTAAAAAGCTCGATAAACAAATAGAGAAACCGGTAGAACCAACCAACCCATACAGGCACAAGTTGATATGACAGACATAAACACTGTAACGGAACGTTTGGAAAATGTGATTGAAGAAGTTAAGAAAACAAACATAATCGAGCACCAACAACACTGTACGATTGACATCCGTTCCAACTGGTTTTTCCTTTCATGGATAGCATTGGTCATTGTCATACTTGGATTGTTCTGGGCAATTGCCAACCAACGGCAGATTATCAGCCAATACAAAGAAAACGACCTGAAATACAGGTATATAAAGATGCATGGGGAAGCCAATAGAGAAAGTATTTACCGTTTGGAACAACAGTTTAAATATGGCGATAGTATCAGGATTATCCGCAAGCAGGTAGAAAAGTACGAGGAATTGGTTAAAGAGCAAGCAGAGAAAACGGAAAGAGCAAAATGGAATAGAGAAGCAGCAGAGAAATTGGAAAAAGATCGGAAGAGCGTCGTGTAGGGAAAGAGTG
>JAISYF010000084.1 GCA_031270065.1 Prevotellaceae bacterium
TCGCCAATAAATTCTAATCCTCGCTGAATGCCGATTTGCGTTCCTATCGCAATCAACTCCTGAATTTCTTTGTCTGAAATTTGATAAAGCATTTTTTTTTTTATAAAAATAAAATTAGATTTTTTAATTTCATTTTTTCGGCGTTGAAACTAAAAAATCTAATTTTAAAATTCTATTTTATAACCGCCGATGTTATTTTTTGTTAAAAATTAGCAGGGGTAAAAAATAATGTTTACCTTTGCGGTCTAAAATCATTACTTTTTTAGGACAAAGCCATAAATTTTGCCCCTGCTATTTTTGTGCTAAAACACGATGTAAAATTACAACAAATATTATTAAAACAATAACAAATGTGATAATTTTATCTAATTTGGAATGATTTTAAATAATGAATTGCTAATTCTTTTATTTTCAAAGAGTTAGGTAAAATAATTTTTGCTAAAAATTAAATTTTTTTTGTCAAAAAATCAAGTTAAAAATAATAAATATTATTAATTTAACAACTTTTAACACTTAAAATTATAGAAAAATGGGAAAATCTATTTCGGAAAGGTTGATGTTGGTAATCAAACATCTGAATTTAAATACAACTGCTTTTGCGGAAAAAATAGGCGTTTCTCAACCGCTTTTGTTTAATTACACAAAAAATCGGCAGCCGTCTGTCAAAGTAATTGAGAAAATTTTAATCCAATACCCTGAAATCAGCGCGGATTGGTTGATAACAGGCAGGGGCGAGATGAAAAGAAACACAGAATATAACAACATTAAAGATGTTTCTGGTATTGCCTTACAGGGAGGCATTTACGATAGTAAGGATCTGCATTTCACGCAAAATAGCAGTCAAGTAAAAGACGAGTTAATTGCCGAAAAAGGTCGTATAATTCAATACCAAGACAGTTTTATTAATGCGATGGATTTATTTAGAATGGAATTACATAAATTTCACGAAATTCAAACAGAAAAAGACAGTTACATTGAGAGAATTATAAAAAATAGTTACGAAAGAAACGAGGAGAATATGCGCCGAATAGACGAACTTATAAGACAGAATGCACAACTTATAGAGCAAGCAATAAATATTGTAGATTACATAGTAAAAAAATAAAAAAAATCACAGCAACAAATATGTGGTGGTTGATTGTAATTATATTAGTCATAATCGTTGTTTTTGCAGTAAATAACAATAAATCGCAAAATCAAAACACAGATACCTACAATGGAGAAAAAGTAGTGTATCGTAGCAACTATATTACAATGACAGAAAATTTTAACGACAGCCCTGATTTTGAGAAAAAAACAGAACTAACAGAAGATAATTCTTTGAGTGATTATTACTTTAAAAAAATGATTTTTGAAAAATCTGTAACAAATGAACCTTATTTTTTAATTTTTGACTGCGAAACAACAGGTAAGCCACGCGATGGAAAAGTAAACCGAATTGTACAGTTGTCGTGGATTATTTTAGACAAAAATTTCAAACAAATAAAAGAGGCTTCTTATTACCTAAATCCTCAAAAACCAATTCCTCCAGAAACTACAAAAATTCACCACATTACAGATGAAATTGTGCAAAATTTATCTACTCCTCACATTGATGTATTAAATGAGTTTCACGAAGATTTGAAAAAATGCAAATTTTTCATTGCGCATAATTATGAGTTTGATGCAAGCCGAGTAGATATGGAAACAAGAAAGTTGAAACTTACTGATGTTGAAATATTAATCAACAATCCAAAATCTATTTGTACAATGCATAGCAGCGTGAAATTTTGCAAATTAGAGCCAAAAATATATGGCGAATATAAGTTGCCAAAGTTAGAAGAACTTGCGTGGGAGTGTGGATTTTTTATAACACAAAAGCACGATGCTCTTTCTGATGTACTTGTTACCGCACGTTGTTTTGAATATTTAGTTAATAATAAAAAAATTAAGAAAGTATAAGAAGAGCAATAAATAAAAAAAGCAAACTACAATAAAATTACAGAAACATATCTAAAACGCTGATTATTAGCACGTTTATAATTGCTTAGCGGACAGTAATAATTTTTTTTCAAAAAAAAAGCGAACAATCAATATTGTTCGCTTAGAGTTTTGGCGGCTGCCTACTCTTCCACATTGTGTGCAGTACCATCGGCGCAAGCGGGCTTAACTTCTCTGTTCGGTAAGGGAAGAGGTGTATCCCCGCCGCTATAACCACCTTGAATAGTTATTAGTTATAGACACAGGTAATTAGTTGTTTTTCAATAATATATCTGTGCTTTTAACTAAATATGATTAACATAATTCACAAGAGAAAAAATATATCAATACAAGATTTGATAATTAGTTTGCGTTACCGCAATTTTCTAATTTTCAAATTAAAATAAATCTGTAAAAACTTTTTAAAAAGAAGATTTCGGGCTATTAGTACTGCTTGGCTTTGCCATTTCTGACTTTACACCTGCAGCCTATCAACGTAGTAGTCTTCTACGACCCTCTATGGAAATCTTATCTTGAAGCCGGCTTCGCGCTTAGATGCTTTCAGCGCTTATCCATTCCGCACGTAGATACTCAGCAATGCTCCTGGCGGAACAACTGATTCACCAGCGGTACGTCCAACACGGTCCTCTCGTACTAGTGTCAGGACTCCTCAAATTTCCAACGCCCACAACAGATAGAGACCGAACTGTCTCACGACGTTCTGAACCCAGCTCGCGTGCCACTTTAATGGGCGAACAGCCCAACCCTTGGGACCTTCTCCAGCCCCAGGATGTGACGAG
>JAISYF010000105.1 GCA_031270065.1 Prevotellaceae bacterium
TTGCGGGTCAAAGCCCGCAATGACAGGGCACAACATCGAAAGTCGGGTATAACAATTAACAATTAAGTATTAATTTGAAAATTTGAAAATTTGAGGATTTGAAATTAAAATCCTCAAATTTAATTTTCAAATCCTCAAATCCTCAAATCCTCAAATTGCATTTTCAAATTTTCAAATTTTCAAATCCTCAAATTTTCAAATTGCATTTTCAAATTGCATTTTTGTATTTTCAAATTGAATTATCACAAGTTTGTGTATAATTGAAAATTTTATGTTACCTTTGCATTAAAATATTAACCATTAACCATTATTTTATGTTAAAAATCGGCGATAAATTTAATTACAAATTTTCTTATACGCAGGCAGATGTAGAACTTTTTGCCCGCGTTACAGGCGACAACAATCCCATTCACATCAATGCGGATTACGCGAAAAATACTCCTTTCGGCAGACCGATAATGCACGGATTTTTGTCGGCTGCGGTGTTTTCAAAGGTGTTTGGCACGTTGTTTCCTGGCGAGGGAACAATCTATATGTCGCAAGAGATGAAGTTCCGCGCCCCGATGTTTGTTGATGTGGAATATATAGCGGAGTTTGAGGTAATTTCGCACAATCCCGACAAACATTCAGGCGTAATTTCCTGCAAAATTGTCAATTCCGAAGGCAAAGAGTGCATTACAGGCGAGGCGTTGCTGAAACATTTTGAGATGTTTTAATGCAAAAAAATTGCCGTATTAACCTGCGGCAATACAACTGAAAAAAACTTCCCATGCCTGTCGCTGTTACCGAATTGGAAATAACCACAGAGAATTAACAGAATTTGCAGAATAAAAGTTAATGTCATCCCGATAGTTCGATAAACTCACCAACCGCTTCGCTCAATGACCGCATAAAACACTGACAGTACGGCAGGTTGAGCGTAGTCGAAACCAAAACCAAAATAAACCCAAAACCCAACCCAAATAAAAAATTAAAAAAAATCTCTGTGTTTATCACTGTAATCTGTGGCAAAAAATAAAATTAATAATTATCGTATACCGAAGTATTTGGAAAATAACAGGCGCAAAAGAACAATCTTTTGCATTTTATTATTGTTAATAAAAGTCTGATATTCAAATATTTAACCATGTAACAACTTTGTTACTAACAACTTTGTTACTAACAAGGTTGTTACATTAAAAAAAAAGTATTACCTTTGCGGAAAAATTTTTGATTATGGAAAATCCGTTTTTATTTGGCACTGCCACAAAACACGAGTGGTTTATTGACAGAGAGAGTGATACAGAGCGTTTGTCAACAAATTTTAGAAATGGAGTTAACTCTATTTTGATTTCGCCTCGTCGTTGGGGAAAAACTTCTCTTGTGCATAAAGTCGCTGATATTGTGCAAGATACGGCTATAAAAGTGGTTGTTATGGATATGTTTTCGTGCAAAACGGAAAAAGATTTTTACACTATTTTTGCAACGCAAATTATCAAACAAACCGCCTCGCGTTGGGAGGAATGGGTGGAAAATGCAAAGCAATTTTTGTCTGCTGTAACGCCAAAATTTTCGTTTGGCGCAGACCCAATGAACGAGTTTGCAATCTCTATTGACTTCTCTAACAAGCAGTTAAATGAGGAAATTCTAAAATTGCCGCAAAAAATTGCTGACGAAAAAGGCATAAAAATTGTAGTTTGCATTGACGAATTTCAGCAAATTGCCGAAATAGGCGACAGCATTACATTTCAAAAGAAGTTGCGTAGCGTTTGGCAACTTCAAGACGTAACTTATTGCCTTTACGGTAGCAAAAAACATCTGTTGAACGCAATTTTTTCAAAACAGAGTATGCCGTTTTACAAATTCGGAGACGTAATTTTTTTGCAAAAAATAGACGCAATTCATTGGATACCATACATTTGCAATCAATTTGCGAAAACAGGCAAAAATATTTCCGAAAAATTGGCGCAACGGATTTGTCAAACGGTTGAAAATCATTCGTCATACGTTCAGCAGTTTGCGTGGCTTGTTTGGTTAAGGACAGAGCAGACGGCAGATGAAACGGCATTTGAGCAGGCGTTACAGGACTTGCTTGACCAAAATTCTATGCTGTTTTATGCTTATTCTGAGGGACTTACGGCATTACAACTCAATTTTTTGCGGGCTTTAGCAAATGATGTAAATTCACAATTTTCTCACAAAGAAATTTTGCAAAAATACGATTTAGGCGCATCTGCAAATATTGCGCGGGTAAAAAAAGCGTTGGAAAATAAAGAGTTGGTAGATATTTCAAGGAATATCATAATTTTCAACGACCCTGTTTTTAAAATATGGTTTAAAAAAGAGTTTTTGATATAGAACATGTTTGTGGTTGAATCTATCAAAATTTTTTTTTTACAAAATATTTTGCAGTTTCGTAAAAAAACAGTACCTTTGCAGTCCAAAAAATTATCCATACAAGTTAGTAGTTTCATTATCAGGTATTTAACGTTTTTTGAAGTGAATTAGCCCGCGAAAAAAGCAGCCCAACTTGATAGTAAATTTATTATTAATTAAAAAAAAAAATAAAAAAATAATTGTGGATACACTAAGTTATAAAACAATTTCCATCAACAGGGCAACCGCTCAAAAAGAGTGGGTTGTGGTTGATGTTAAGGACTTGGTTCTCGGTCGTATGGCGTCGAAAGTGGCAAAATTGCTGCGCGGCAAATACAAACCAAGTTTCACTCCGCACGTTGATTGCGGTGATAACGTGATAGTTATCAATGCCGACAAAGTTCGCTTGACGGGCAAAAAATGGACTGACAGAATTTACCTCCGCCACACTCTCTACCCAGGCGGACAAAGGGAAACTACTCCAGCAGAAATGATGGAAAAAAGCCCTGAAAAACTTATTCGCAAGGTTGTAAAAGGAATGTTGCCGAAAAATATTTTGGCAAATCATATCATTAATAACCTCTATGTTTATGCAGGTTCGGAGCACCCACACGCTGCTCAACAACCGAAAGTTATTGATTTACAATTAATTAAATAAAAATTATGGCAGAAGTTATAAACGCGATAGGAAGAAGAAAAGCAGCCATTGCACGTATTTTTGCAAAAACAGGCACAGGAAAAATCACTATCAATAAAAGAGATATTGACAACTATTTTCCATCAACAATTTTGCAATATGTTGTACGTCAGCCGCTTAACAAAATAGAGGTGGCAGAAAAATATGACATCGCCGTTAATCTTACAGGCGGAGGATTTAAAGGTCAGGCAGAGGCATTGCGTTTGGCGATTGCACGCGCTCTTGTAAAAATTGACGCGGAAAACAAGCCCGCACTAAAAGCGGCTGGTTTCCTTACACGCGATGCTCGTATTGTTGAACGTAAAAAGCCAGGTCGCCCGAAAGCACGCAAACGTTTCCAATTCTCGAAACGTTAATTTAGACACAGGATTTTAGATACAAAACAGGGTAACCTGTATGCAGGCTTGACCCACAATCTTAATTTTAAAATCTTGTTGCTTAATAAAAAAAAATAATGTTTAGTATCTAAATTTTCAAGACCCATTGTAATAAAGTTTAAATAACAAAGTGTAAAGATTGAAAAAAAAACTAAAATATTTAAACTTTAACATTTAATTTTAAAACTTTAAATTTGGCTACTTGAAAATTGGCTATTATGCTAAAAAAGAATGTAAATATTTAATAAAAGAAATTTTAATGTATCAAACAAATTTTCAAGAATTGTTGGAGGCAGGTGCTCATTTTGGACACCTCAAACGTAAATGGAATCCCTCAATGGCACCGTATATCTTTATGGAGCGCAACGGTATTCACATTATTGACCTTCACAAAACCGTAGCCAAAATTGATGAGGCTGCGGCTGCAATAAAACAAATTGCAAAATCAGGCAAAAAGGTTCTTTTTGTCGCTACCAAAAAACAGGCGAAACAGATTGTTGCCGACAAAGCAGTTGAGGCGGGAATGCCCTATATCACAGAGCGTTGGGCGGGCGGCATGCTTACCAATTTCCAAACAATCCGCAAGGCTGTTCGGAAAATGGGCGCGATTGACAAAATGGAAATTGACGGCACTCTCGACACAATGTCGAAACGTGAACGTTTGCAGGTAAAACGGCAAAGAGAAAAACTTGACATCAATCTCGGTTCTATTGCCGATATGGTTCGTGTTCCATCTGCGCTTTTTGTGGTTGATGTAATGAAAGAACATATCGCTGTGGCAGAGGCAGTTAGATTGGGTATCCCTATTTTTGGAATTGTAGATACCAATTCAAATCCGAATGATATTGACTTTGTAATTCCTTGCAACGACGATGCAACAAAAGCAATTGAGATTATTCTAAACATTATGGTTGATGCTGTAAAAGAGGGAAATCAGGAGCGCAAAGTTGAAAAAGCAGACGATAATGCAGCCACTGAAAAATTTGAAGTTCGCGAAAGACGCACTCCAAGAGCGATAAGAAAACCGTCAAAAAAATTCTACGAGGCTGAGACTGTTTCAGAAAATGCAGAGTAAAAAAAAATTAGTTTTTTTTTATATGAAAAAAAGACAATTACCCCAAAAGTAATTGTCTTTTTTCCTGTTTTGCTCTGTTTGATAACATTTTTTACAATAACACCGTTTTTTTCTGCTCCAATTTCAACACTCTTTCCATTATTTCCAACAATTTATCTACTTGATTCAATGTTGGTTGATAGAAAATAAACGATGCTTTTATGAATCCCCACTCAACGCACAGCCGCCAACACCATTAATCTAATCATTTTTTTAGATAAAATATAGATACAATTCGGATATTTTATGTACCTTTGCATTTTTTTTACGGATAAAATACAGATACGATATGGATAAATACATTAAAAAACTGAATTTCGATTTTCTTACAAATCAGCGTGTAATGCAGTTAATTGCTGCAATAGACGAGTATCGCGGCAAATGGAATGTTGTAGAAAGACGCGAAAATCGCTACCTGAAAGAGTTGCGGAAAATAGCCACAATCGAAAGTGTCGGTTCGTCAACCCGTATCGAAGGCGCTACAATGACGGACGAAGATGTACAACAGTTGCTCAAAGACGTAAAAATTACCCAATTCAAAACTCGTGACGAGCAGGAAGTGATGGGTTATTACGATGTATTGGAATTCATTTACGACAATTACAAAGAAATACCGCTCTCGGAAAATTACATTAAGCAACTGCACCGGCTTTTGCTCAAGTATAGCGAGAAAGACGGGCGGCACAGAGGCGACTACAAACATTTGTCGAACAAAGTTGTTGCCACTTACCCCGACGGACGGCAAAAAACAATTTTCGACACCACCGAACCGGCGTTGGTACAAGGAGAAATGTTTGAACTTATTG
>JAISYF010000156.1 GCA_031270065.1 Prevotellaceae bacterium
ACACAAACATGAGTTAATGCCTGTCTGTAACAGCAGATATGCCAAACCCGCAGGGGAAAATCGCAACATAAGGCGAAAATATGTATTAAAGCGTTCTTTGAAAGAATTTATAGGGGAAAGTTATAATTATTTTTTTATTCTATACAAAAACAGATTAATTATTTTCCACTAAATTTCAGATATTCCTCCAAACTTTTTCCCTGTCCTAAAATCTGCAAATTACTGTCGGAAATGGTGAGGATTGTAAAATCGCTCAGGTAGTCAAGCCCTGCGAAAGCGGTGTCGGTGAAAAGTAGGTTTTTGTACCATTTCGCCTCTTCTTCGCTCTCGATGCCTGAAATTACAAGCGCGTCTTTTTTGTCGATTTTTTTAATTTCAAAATCAAAATCTTTTATCAAAAATTTGTTGAAAGAGTATGCTGCAACATCGTATAAAAGATTGTTAATCAGCGTTTTATTAGCAATTTTTGGAATAAAAATCAGGTTTTGAGGTTCTGAAATATTTGCCGTAAAATTGCCTGCGCTTGCCTTGATAGTTTCTATTTCCTCAGTGGTTTCTTTATTGCGCAGGTCGTTGAGCGTGGTAGCGGAAACGGTTTCCGATTTTTCACGTCCTTGCAGCATCAGCGCGAGAATATCGCGGCTCATCGGGGTAACATCGCTGTCGGGGTACTTCGCTACAAGCGCGTTGAGTTCCGCCTCAAACTGCTCGCGGCTGCCTGTTTTTCCCACAACAAGGCTATACAAAAACGTGAATTTCGGCATCAAATCCGACAACGGAAAATCTTGTGACATCATTTGATAATTTTGTTCCACAACGCCAAATTTCGCAGTGGTATATGCCTTGTAAGTTTCCGCGTAGAGCGAATCCTGAATTTGTATCAATTTTGACATTTTTTCAGCATAATCAGGATTTTTTAGCATAATTGCAAATTTGCTTTCGGGACATTCATCAATAATTTTATCTCTAAAATTCGCCTGTTCTCCGTCCTTTATTCTGCCCAAGATTTGATAAACATAGTAGTAAGTTTCGCATTTTCGGTCATCGGCAGGGAAACGATTTTGGAATATTCGATAGGTTTCATCTGCCTTTTTGTCGTCTTGCAGTTTTGTTAAAAAAATTCCGCCCATATTATATAATGCGTCCGCAATTTGCAAAAGCGCAGAGTTTTTTTGCGCCTCAGTTTTTGGAATTTGTGCGAGATAAAACGCAGGTTCGTGCTTGTCAGTTGCCACTGTATCAAGCAGTTGCGATAGTTCGTCAGCATTTTCCAAAGTGTCGGTTTCAAAATTATTTGCCGACACCGACACCTTATTCGTCCTCCGCCAATTATCTTCCAAAATTCGTCTGCCCCACTTATTTTCAAACTCTCTTTTTCCGTGACTTATTAGGGAAGAATTATAAAAATACCAATCTGCACTTGACATTGTGCCTGGCAGCGGCGTATCAAAACCGTCTTCCCTGTCAAAACTTCTCGCCACAGCAAGAGCCGCTCGGTCGGCAGAATCTTTCGCCGCCTGTTTTTCCTCAGCAATCAGATTTTCAATAATTTTATTAATAATTTTTAACTGTTCTTCTTCCGTCATTTCTGATAGAGCAAGCAAAGAATCCTGCAAAAGTACAACGTTGTAGTTTTGCACCAACTCTCCGAGAATTTCCGCTGATTTTTCCGCCCGCGCATATTCAATGTGCGTGTTCGGCATCATTTTTACTACCGAATCGTAGAGGGGTGCAGATAAAATATACTCCTGTTTTGCATAATACAAATCGCCGAGTTTGAGTGCAACAAGAGCCTTCTCCAAGCCGTTGCGCGTGCTTTTTTCCATCGCAAGACGGTAATACTCAATGGCTTTCGGCTCATTGTCGTTGCGCAAATATTGATTGCCTACCGCAAAATAAATTTGGTCTAAATAATTTTTATTGTTACTGCTTTTTGCCATTTTTTTGAGCGATTTAATCGCTTTCGCACTGTTTTTTTCCGACTCGTAGGCGCGAAGTTCGGCGTTAAAAAGCATCTCATAATTTTGCGCCTTCGATTTTGCCTTCAAAAAATGCTCCGTTGCAAGCGAATTTTGCCCCGAAAGTTCGTAAAGTTGCCCCAAAATAAACTCAAAACGCGCCAAAAGATACTTGTCTTTTTCCTTGTCAATAGCCACAATCAGAAATGGAATAGCCTCTTTATAACGCTTTTGTTTTAGTAAAATATTTGCCTTAAACGCAGCGAAAGTGCCATTCAAAGAGGTCGGAATTGAGTTCTCGTTGATGTTTTGCAGTGCCGATTCCGCCTCGTAGAGCCAACCCATTTCGGCATAAGCGCGGGCAACCCAAAGTTTCGCCTCGCAAACGGTCGCCGTAGCAAAGGAATAATGCCGCGAAAGGTAGTTGAAATCGCCGATTGCGCCCATAAAATCCGCCTTGTAAAACTCGGCTTTGCCCAACAAAAGCCACGCAAGTTTTATTTGCGGATTAAATTCCTCGCGTATCTTAAACTCCTGATATTCAGCATCTTTCATTCCGAGAGGTTTTTTAGTCGGCTTTTTGCGGATTGAATGAAGTTTTATCGCTTTTCGACATTTTTCCACAGTAGTAGTCATTTGCGCCGAAATCGCGCCGCCCGTTTCCTTATCCACCACAGGAAACATCGACAAAATCGCCGAATAGTCGTCTTTATTTGCCGCCCGCAACGCTGCAATGCCGTCTTTGTACTGCGTTTTCGCATTAAACTGCACATTATATTTCGTAATAAAGCCTTGATAACCCCTTGATAATGAGGTATTTTTCTTTGTAGAGCAGGCAACAAACAGACTTGACAACAAAAAAATCATTGCCGCCCAAACTATATTTCGCTGAAAATTCAACATAATTGTTATTTAACGTAAAAAAACGGGGTTTATTGCAGAAAGATTTTTATTTTTTTAAGAATGCAAAATTAACATAAAATTTTCAATGGAGAGCCGCAGAGGAAACACAGAGTTACACCGAGATTATTTTACAATAAGTTTCATTTTCAAAATTATAACATCTTTTTTTGGGCGGTTGTTTTTGTCGGTTTCGAGCGATTGGATTTTTTCCAGCACCTCAAATCCTTGCACTACCTCACCGAAAACGGTGTAAGAACCATCTAAATGCGGTGCGCCGCCGAATGTTTTGTACGCCCTGCGCTGCTCGTCAGTGTATTTTAACGGCGTTGGGGGCAGAAGTTGATTGTTGATGTTTTTTTCAAAAAAATTAAGTTGTTCGTCAGTTGCAGTCTTGCCTGTAACGATGTAAAACTGACACGATGAAGACGCTTTCTGCGGGTTATTATCACGTGCCGCAGCCAACGCACCGCGCTTGTGGCAATGCTCAGGGAAACGGATTTCCGCGTCAATGGTGTAGCCCAAACCTCCGCCGCCGAGCATTTTTGTACTGTCGGCATCTCTTGACTGCGGGTCGCCGCCCTGTAACATAAAATCTTTGATTACGCGGTGAAAAAGCAAACCCTCGTAGGTCTTATTTTTCGCCAAAAGTATAAAATTGTACTTGTGTTCGGGCGTGTCGTCATAAAGCAGCACCTTGATATTGCCTTCTGTGGTTTGAATTTTTACATGAACGGTTTTAGTGGGGTCTGCCCATTTTTGTGCCGTTACAAACGCAGGCAAAAGCAACACCGCAAAGAGAAAAATTTTGATTTTTTGCATATTTTTTTTAAGAAAAATTAAAAGTTAGAATATTGGGAATAAACACCTTTCACGCCTCCGCTCCTTCGTGCTTTATCGTAAATCATTTACCAAAACTTTCGGGTATTTGTTTTTTTGAAAAACAAAAGTTTCGGGAGTAACCGCCAACGTTTTAAACGCGCTCAACTCAATGGTAATACGCTCGCCGTTGCGGTTCGACATCTCAATTTTACTTAATTCGTTTGTTTTTTTATTAATCAACAAACGGATACGGAAAAACTCGCTATCTTTGTTATTCGGGTAAAGCGCGATATGATAAAAGCCGTCTTCATCGGCAGTTTCAAAGGCTATACGGTATTTTTTTGCGTAACCGCCAATCATTGCAACGGGCGAAATCTGCTCTAATTCCGTTTTATCAGGCTCTGAAATGGTAACTTCATTCAATTTTTCGGCATAAACCCATTGCGTTTTTCCGTCAAAAATAGTTTCCATATCATTCATTTTCAGGCGGAATTTATTGCCAGACATATTGATTGCGCCGTTTTGCACAGTTTTGTCGCCCTGCTGCGCGGTAAAAGTCAGTTTTGCATCGGCGGTATATGCGCCGTTCTGCATTTTCGCCGCCGCCTTGTCAATTACCGCTTTCGCCTTGGGGTCTGTCGCCTGACAAAACACTGATAATGAAACAATTAACGAAATAATAATTAAAAATGATTTTTTCATATTTTTTTAGACTAAAAAGAAAGTGCAAAGGTAACATAAAATTTTCAATTACACACAAACGCATAAAAATTAATTTGAAAATTTGAAAATTTGAGGATTTGAAAATTCAATTTTTAAAAAAATGTTAATTATTAATTATATTTCGTATTTTGCAGTTTCAAATCTTCAAATTTTCAAATATTCAAATTGAATTTTGATTTACAGCCGTTGCGCAGATAAAAACATGTATTATTTTTTAAAATACGTGTCATCTATGTGCTTAATCAACTCTAAATAAATTTGCCGACAAGCCCAAGCGTCTGTGGCGGCGTATAGTTGTTGATTGCGGGTTAGGGTAGGGGATTCCCAATTTGAAAGTTGCTCGTTTTTGGAAATTCGCTGATAGAAGATTATCGCAAAAATTTTCTGCAAACTCAATTCTTCTATGCCGAATGTTTTTACAAAATCTTGTAAATCAATAAAATTTTGTGGTTTGAGCGACTGCCAACGGTTCAACATCCTGAAATCGTCTCGTGTGGAAAGTCCGATTTTGAGAATTTCTGATGATTCCAAAAATTCTTTGATAACCTGACTTTTACCGATTAACTGCAATCGGAAAAGGTAACATTTTTTTTCGGTAGAAAGTTG
>JAISYF010000018.1 GCA_031270065.1 Prevotellaceae bacterium
ATTATTTTCAAAAAATTTAGTCATTTTTTTTGAAAAAAGGCAAAAAATAAATTTGTTGCGTACCTACGGCACGCAGGGCTGAGTATTGCACACCGCAGGTCGCGACCTGCGGTTATGCAGATTTTGCCCTTTTCGGATTTCGCTTCGGCTACTTTCGTTCTTTTCACGCAAAGGCGCAAAGTTTTTTTGATAATGAATATCAACACTTTGCGTTTTTACGGAAAATAAACCACTGCGCTCTGTTTCATTGCGCGCTGTCCCATTTATTAAAGGGGAGAAATGGATATTTCGTTGTATTCCCTAACCTTGTTTATTCCCTGTTTCCCCTTTTGTGAAAGGGGGGACGGTAGCACTAGGGGTTGGATTTAAACCGTTTTTTTTGAGTAAAAAACTTTTTTTTGCACGCCCCAAAAAATAGTTTTGAAAGATTTTTTTGTTACTTAATGTTGCATTTGTCAGTTGAAATTAAATTGTTTATTTTTTGTTCCTTAGTGTTTGTAATCTCAAAAAAAAATATTAACTTTGCAAAAATTTTTTTCTAATTAACAAAAAACTAAATTATTGATAATCAATTATTTGTAAAATTTTAAATTTAAAATATGAGTAGTCAAATGCCATCAATTAATCCTAATAATGCCAATGCAAAAAAAAAGCAGAAAGGCGGCAAGCAGAAATTTAATTTCAATTTTTATTGGATTTACGCAATAATGATTGGGCTTTTTTTTGCAACCTATTTTTACGGCGACAAAACTCCGTCAAAAGAGGTTGCGTACTCTGTTTTTGAACAGGCTTTGAACGATAAATGCGTCAAAAAACTCAAAGTAATTTCCTCGAAAAATACCGCTGAGGCTGATGTAAATGTTGCTTGCGACAGTTGCGTAAAGCAAATTTTCGGCGCGGATTTTGATATAGAGGGCAAGAAATCTTTTAAAATTATCACGTACTACGGCTCGCTTGACGAGTTTTCAAAGAAAATTGACAAACTGCGCAGCGAGAACGTTTTTACTGGCGAAACCGAGTACAAAAACGGGCGCAATTATATCAGTTTGATAATTTACACCGTTTTGCCGATTGCGCTTTTGATTGGCTTTTTTGTGCTAATGCAAAGGCGAATGGGCGGCGCGATGGACGGTGTTTTTAGTGTTGGACGCTCAAAAGCGCAGGTTTTCGACAAGAAAAAAGATAATAAAATTACCTTCAAAGATGTTGCAGGATTGGCGGGCGCAAAGCAGGAAATTCAAGAAATTGTAGAATTTTTGAAAAATCCGCAAAAATATACAGAACTCGGTGGAAAAATTCCAAAAGGTGCGTTGCTTGTAGGTCCTCCCGGAACAGGCAAAACTTTGCTCGCAAAAGCCGTTGCCGGCGAGGCAGATGTGCCATTTTTGTCGCTTTCGGGGTCGGATTTTGTGGAAATGTTTGTGGGCGTGGGCGCGAGCCGCGTGAGGGATTTGTTTGCGCAGGCAAAAGCAAAATCACCCTGCATAATTTTTATTGACGAAATTGACGCAGTCGGCAGAGCGCGCGGAAAAAATCCAAATATGGGCGTCAATGATGAGAGGGAAAGTACTCTAAATCAGTTGCTTACCGAAATGGACGGTTTCGGCACAAACAGCGGCGTGATATTGCTTGCCGCTACCAACCGCGCTGATATTTTAGATAAAGCGTTGCTTAGGGCAGGTAGATTTGACAGGCAAATTCACGTTGATTTGCCCGATGTTTACGAGCGCAAAGAGATTTTTGAGGTGCATCTGCGACCGTTGAAAGTTGATGAAACGCTTGACAAAGATTTTCTTGCCCGTCAAACGCCAGGATTTTCGGGCGCGGACATTGCCAATGTTTGCAACGAGGCGGCTCTGATTGCCGCTCGGCACAACGGAAAAGCAGTCGGCAAGCAAGATTTCCTTGATGCTGTTGATAGAATTGTGGGGGGTTTGGAACGCAAAAACAAGATTATGACCGTTGAAGAAAAACGCGCTGTGGCTTTTCACGAGGCGGGACACGCTACGGTGAGTTGGATGCTTGAACACGGCAACCCGCTTGTGAAAGTTACCATTGTACCGCGAGGAATGGCTCTTGGCGCAGCGTGGTATTTGCCTGAGGAACGCCAATTTACCATTGTCGAGCATATTTTAGACGAAATTTGTTCGCTGCTTGGTGGGCGCGCATCGGAAACAGTGTTTTTCAACACCGCATCAACAGGCGCATTGAATGACCTTGAACGTGTTACAAAGCAGGTTTATGCAATGGTTGCATACTACGGAATGAGCAAAAATTTGCCGAATATCAGTTATTATGACTCATCGGGGCAGTACGATTTTGGTTTTACAAAGCCGTACAGCGACACTACAAGCAAAAATATCGACAACGAGGTTCAGCGCATTATTGAAGAGCAGTTTGAACGTGCCAAAAAGATTTTGCGTGAAAACGAAGACGGAGTAAGGCAAATTGCGCAAATCCTTATTGACCGCGAAGTGCTTTTTGCCGATGATGTAAAGGCAATTCTCGGTGAGCGTCCTTGGGAAAGCAGGGGAGAACAGTTGCTGAAAGACAGCGAAAAGAAATAAATTTGCACGAATGGGCAAAAGCACGAATGGGCGAAAGATGTTGCAGCCCTGTCATCGGACTTGACCCGCAATCTCAAATTTAATAACAAAAAAAAATTAACAGATGAAAACCTTAATAATCAGAACTTTAAGTGGTGCGGTGTATGTTGCGTTGATTGTGTCGGCAATATTGATAAATCAATTTTTCTTTGCCGCTGTTTTTGGCATTTTGGCTGCGCTCACAACGTATGAATTTCATAAATTGACAAACAAACAGGTAAACGTTGATGCTTTGGCACGGCTCAGTGCAATCGCAAGTCTGTTATTTTTTGTGCAATTTTTTATTTTGAATATTGCTTATGACCCGTACAAATTTATCAATGCCGATTTAATCGAAAAAGTATTGACAATTATTTATCTTTTTACTTTGTTTTCAATATTTATTATTGAAATTTTTAGAAAAAAAACAAATCCGATTAATAATATTGCCTGTTTTATTTTGGGACAACTTTATATTGCTGTTCCATTTGCCGTTTCGGTGACAATTTTTAATAAAAATCCGCTTTTTCTGCTCGCTCTTTTTGTAATAATTTGGGTAAATGATACTTTCGCTTATCTTGTCGGTTCGTGGTTGGGAAAACACAGAATGTGCGAGCGCATTTCGCCAAAAAAGTCGTGGGAAGGATTTTTTGGAGGACTTTTCGGCGCATTGCTCGCTGGTTTTGTTTTTTCAAAATTTGTTGTTGATTTGAGTTTAATAAAATGGCTTGCTTTTGCAATA
Source organism: Prevotellaceae bacterium (assembly GCA_031270065.1). Lineage (GTDB taxonomy): Bacteria > Bacteroidota > Bacteroidia > Bacteroidales > Paludibacteraceae > F0058. The sequence continues at coordinate 3,328 of JAISYF010000018.1, forward strand.
ATAATCGTAGTTTTCGGCACTTTGGGCGACTTGTTTGAGAGTTTAATCAAGCGCACAGTCGGCGTAAAGGACTCTGGAAATATTATGCCGGGACACGGCGGATTTTTGGACAGGCTTGACAGCGTGATTTTTTCCGTAATTCCGATTGCAGTTTATTTGGCAATAATTATTTAGAATGGGACTTCTAAAATTTAACTTATTTGTAAATCAAAAATCAAAATTCAATTTGAAAATTTGAAAATTTGAAAATACAATTTGAAAATTTTCAAATTGTATTTTTGCATTGTATTTCTGCATTTTCAAATTTTCAAATCCTCAAATTTTCAAATTGCATTTTTGTATTCTCAAATTTTCAAATTTTTATTGTAACTTTGCACCGATTTTTTTGACAGAGTTTTATTGGACTTCGACTCTGAAAAAGAATCAAAAGAAAAACGGTAATTTTTAGAAGTCCCCAGAACAAAAAAATTGAAAATGAAAAATACGTAACCCCAAACTCTCAACTTTCAACTTTCAATTTGTGTAGTCAGTGTTATTAATAGTTAAAATAAATTTAATTTTATGAAAATAATAATTGTAGGAGCGGGCGAAGTTGGCAGATATGTGGCGAAACTGCTTGCAAGCGAACGCAAAGATGTGGTGCTGCTTGACGAAAACCCCGAAAACCTTACCGAACTTGATAATAACTACGACCTAATGACGAGGGTCGGCTCACCTACGTCTATTAACGACCTGAAACTCTGCGGGTTAAAGAAAAATATTTTTATCGCAGTTACCCCAGACGAGAGCCGAAATATTACCGCTTGCATACTTGCAAACTCACTCGGCGCGGCAAAAACTATCGCACGCATCAACAATTACGAATATCTTTTGCCCGACAATCAGGAATTTTTCCGAAAACTCGGCATAAATACGCTGATTTACCCTGAAGCATTGGCAGCGGTGGAAATTGTGGATTCGGTAAAACGCGGTTGGATGCACGAATTCCGTTCTTTCGGCAATGGTGAAATGGTGCTTATCGGTTTGAAAGTGGGTGAGGGTGCGTTAATACTCAACAAACCTTTTAAAACGGGATTTTTTAACCATAGTTTTTACAGAATTGTAGCGATAAAACGCGGCAATAGAACGCTTATTCCAAAAGGCGCAGATGAAATTAAAGCAAACGACATCGTATATTTTATTTGTCCAAAAGGAAACGAGGAAAAAATCCGCCTCGACACCGCCAAACCGCCGATTGATATTAAGAAACTTATCATTATGGGCGGAGGAAAAATTGCTTACAAAACTGTTCAAAATCTGTCGGACAATTATTCAATAAAAATTATTGAAAAAAATAAAGTACGTTGCAGATTTTTGGCGGAAAAATCACCATCTAATGTGTTGATAATCAACGGAGATGGGCGTAATATCGAACTTATGAAACAAGAGGGAATTGCCGATGCAGATGCTTTTATGGCGGTTACGGGCAATTCCGAAACGAATGTCTTTGCCTGCCTTGCTGCCAAACGTTTCGGAGTGCGGAAAACCATTGCCGAAGTGGAAAATATCGACTATATTGACCTTGCCGAGAGCCTCGACATCGGCACAATTATCAATAAAAAACTAATCGCAGCCAGCAATATTTACAAATGTATGCTTGACGAGGACGCTTTGAACGTGAATTGCCTGACTTATTCTGACGCGCTTGTGGTGGAGTATGCCGTAAAAAAGGGCGACAAAATCACAAAAGGTTGTGTCCGCGAACTGATTTTGCCCGACAACGTCAATATCGGCGGCATAATCCGCGATGGCGAGGGTTTTGTGGTTGATGGCGACACCGTTGCGCACGAGGGCGACCATGTTGTGCTGTTTTGCACCTCCGCAAGTATGCCGAAAGTGGCAGATTTTTTTCAGTAGAAATTATTTCTAACTCATTGTGCATTTAGAAATAAGTTTTTAAATAATTGATAATTGTCAAGTTTCACAACGTTGTGAAACTTAACAATTAAATTATTTGCAACATACTCCTGTGATATTTTTTCCTGCTCCAATCGCCAATTATTACAATTTCGGCAAAAGGCGTGCTTTCTACAACGGATTGCAGATATGCAGGAAATAATACAAAAGAACACAGATAACATAGATTTAACCGCTAACTCCGCTCAAGTTAGGTAGTCTATTTTGTTTTGAAAGTTCGGCAGAAGTTTTAATACCTTCGGTGTGATAGACGGCAAATTGGCGAATAAGTTCTACAAATTTGTCAAAATTATCACTCAGAGGAACGACTTTGTCGCCGCTATCTTTCTGTCGGCATACCGCACTACATCGGCGATTACCAACTTCTGAACCGCCGAAATTAAGGTCTGCATAAAAGCGTAATCGGGTTTGTTGTGAAAAATGGGGATTTGTATTTTTTCTTTTTTTACTTTTTCCCAACCTGCTTTATTCTCATAACCAAATTTTAATTTGATTGATTTTTCAGTTGTTGAAGCAAAAAACAGCAACATTTCAGTGGTAACATCTTTAAATGTGGGTTTTATCAAATAAGCGTTGTATAAAACTCCTGTTTTTTGAGGTTGAACATAAACATTACCTGTTGAAACGGCACCATCGTTTACAATATCAAGTGTCATTTCTGCAATGTCAAAATCTTTGTTTCGCCCGTAATACATAACGCCATTATCGCCATTTTTAGCATTAACTAACGGCAAATCAAACTCTTTTGTTTGAACCTTTGAAACATCATTCGCTTTATCGAAGACTTTCTTTTTAAACTTTAACTCTAATTTTTCAAACAACCCCCCAATTTTAAACCCTTCAAATTCCACTTCCCCTTTTTCAAACCTTTCCAACGCCTTTTGTTCGTCTTCGGTCAAAGTGTAATCGGTCAATCCGGTAGCGTTTAAGTAGGCTTCCAGTTCAGTGACACGCTGAACTTCCAGTTCAGCGACAAATGATTCCATAAAAGCAAAATCAGGGTCGCCGGAGGCGGTAATGGGGAGTTGGATTTTTGAGTTGTAAAAAGTATTTTCAAAATCCCTGACTAAAACGCCTTGAAAAGTTTTTTGAAATTTATCAAGTAAAGTTTTAAAGAAATTGACACGTTTAGCGTTCAAAGTAAATTTTGGTATTACTCTCTTTGTAAATTGTCCTGCATAAAAATCTTTTTCCATATAGAAGAATTGCATTCCCAACATACCCACTGCAAAGCAATTGCCTGCAATTTTATGTTCTTCATCTAAATAATCAACATACCCAGCAATGCCATTATTCAAAACAGTTCTTGTAAAATATGGATATTCCCCATTTTCACTAAAAGAAAAACTGTCTTTATTTAATTGCGGATTTCCTTTAATTTCAAATAATTCTCTCAATTCAAACTCGCCCCACCTAACCTTTTGCAGTTTTTGGTTAAGTGAGGCATCTATTTTCCCAAGCAGTCCTCCCCCGTGTTTTGGACTTTGAGGATATTACTCACTTCCCACGCGAGATAGTCGGCAACGGTTCGTTTGAAGTCGGCAAGCGTGGGGCGGGTGTCTATTTTCTTATGTTGGTCGAAGTTCCAATCCTTGCCTTCGAGCGTGATAAAATCTTCCACATACGCCTCGTCTAAATTCCACGCAGCTTCTACCTGCGCATTTTTGCCCGCCTTGTATATTTTCACAATGTCTTTGTATCGTTTTTCGGGGCT
>JAISYF010000050.1 GCA_031270065.1 Prevotellaceae bacterium
AAGGCACAACATCGAAAGTCGGGTATAAAAATCTTTGTGTTCTTTTTTTTTAAACCAAATTTTTGGGAAAATCCGTAGGGTGTCCCTGTGGCGAAGTAAAGAAATGTTTAGCGGACAGTAATAATTTGAAAATTTGAAGATTGGGGGATTTTAATTTCAAATCCTCAAATTTTCAAATTGCATTTTGCATTTTCAAATCTTCAAATCTTCAAATTGAATTATTAATTTATCAAAATAAATTACTAACTTTCCCCTATAAATTTTTCGGAAAATTTTTATAAGTTTGTGTATAATTGAAAATTTTATGCTACCTTTGCAGATGCTTTTAGCGCAAGAAACAAATGGTTTTAAATTATATTTGGGTAGGATTTATTTTAATCGCGATTGTTGTGGCAACGGCAACGGCGGTTTTTACAGGCAGCGGTGAGGCGTTGAACGCGGTTATGAGTTCGATGTTCGACAGTGCTAAAAACGGCTTTGAAATTTCACTCGGACTTACAGGCGTGCTTGCGCTGTGGCTCGGAATAATGAAAATTGGTGAAAAAGGCGGAATAATTGAGTTTTTGGCAAAAATAACTTCGCCCTTTTTCTGCAAAATTTTCCCCGAAGTACCAAAAAACCACCCCGCGCTCGGCTCTATGTTTATGAATTTTTCGGCAAATATGCTCGGCATTGACAATTCCGCAACTCCGCTCGGCTTAAAAGCGATGCAGGAATTGCAGCAAATCAACCCCCAAAAAAACAGCGCAAGCAACGCAATGATAATGTTCCTCACGCTAAACACAGCGGGGCTGACACTTATACCTGTCACCGTAATAACTTATCAGGCTCAATTCGGCGCGGCAAACCCCGCTGACATACTTTTGCCGACTATTATCGCCTCAACTTTTTCAACGATTGTCGGGCTAATTTGCGTGTCTGTCTATCAGAAAATTAACCTTTTTCAACGCGCAATAATCCTCACTATCATCATAATAATCGCGCTTTTGGGATTAATGGTTTGGGGCTTTTCGACTATGTCGCCCGAAAGTGTTGGTTTTTACTCAAAAATTATCGCAAACGCAATACTGCTCAGCATAGTTTGCATTTTTATAATTGCAGGAATCAGAAAAAAAATAAACGTTTATAACGCTTTTGTGGAAGGCGCAAAAGAGGGGTTCGGCGTGGCGATAAAAATTGTGCCGTTTCTTGTGGCAATGCTTGTGGCAATCGGTATGTTCCGCGCATCAGGCGCAATGGATTTTCTGATTTCAGGCGTAGAAAAAGCGTTTTTGTTGTGCGGAATAAACGCCGATTTTGTGGGCGCGCTGCCTACCGCAATAATGAAATCATTGAGTGCAAGCGGTGCACGCGGAATGACGCTCGAAATTATGCAAAGTCAAGGACCAGACACGTTTGTCAGCAAAATTTGCTGCGTACTGCAAGGTTCTTCCGATACTACATTTTATATTATTGCGCTCTATTTCGGCTCGGTAGGAATAACCAAAACCCGCAGCGCAATTACTTTCGGCTTAATCGCCGACTTGGTAGCGGTAGTTTCGGCAATATTTTTGTGTTATCTGTTTTTTGGATATTTAAGATAAGGGGAAAAAAGAACAAAGAACAAAGAACAAAGACAGGAAACAGAAATTTAAAAAATTAGAAAGGAATAAAAAAACAAAAAATATTTAACAACAAATCAAACAATGACAGAATAATCAAAAATTCTTGCACAAGTCTTTATTCTTTGCTCTTTGTTCTTTATTCTAAAAAATAAAATGAAAGTATTTGAACCAAAAATTTTTCAAACATTAAAAAATTACCGTAAAGACGCTACGCACAACGTTTCTACCGACATAATGGCGGGCGTGATTGTGGGAATTGTGGCAATACCGCTCGCAATCGCTTTCGGCATTGCATCGGGGGCAACGCCCACAGACGGACTTGTAACCGCCATTATTGCAGGGTTTATCATTTCGTTTTTGGGCGGTAGCAAAGTGCAAATCGGAGGACCAACAGGCGCGTTTATCATTATCGTCTATGGAGTTATTCAGCAATTCGGCATCGGCGGGTTGCTAATTGCCACCATTATGGCGGGAATTCTGCTTATTTTAATGGGCGTTTTCAAACTCGGCAACGTGATAAAATTTGTGCCGTATCCAGTGATAGTAGGCTTTACGGCAGGCATAGCAATCACAATTTTTTCTACCCAAATGAACGATTTGTTTGGATGGGAACTCAAAAATACGCCTGCAAATTTTATCGACAAATGGGTATTTTATTTTAAAAATTTTCCTGCAACAAATTTTTGGGCGTTGGGAATTGGCGTTTTCAGCATTTTATTAATAATTTTTACCCCTAAAATTTCTAAAAAAATACCAGGAAGTTTAATTGCGATTATTTTTGCAACGATTGCGTTATGGATTTTAAAATCGTTTTTCGGAATAAATACCATTCAAACAATCGGCGATTTATACGAACTTCCAACAGGCATTCCTGTGCCTAAACTGCCTGATTTTCAATTAGATAACGGTAAAACCATTTTAGATTTAATCACGCAACTTTTCCCTGCCGCATTCACTATCGCGATGCTCGGCGCGATTGAAAGTTTGCTCTCGGCAATGGTAGCAGACGGCGTTATCGGCGACCGCCACAATTCCAATACCGAACTTATTGCACAGGGCGCAGCGAATATTATTACGCCGTTTTTTGGTGGAATACCCGCTACGGGCGCGATTGCAAGGACAATGACCAACATCAACAACGGCGGACGAAGTCCAATCGCGGGAATAATCCACGCCGTAACCTTGCTTTTGGTGCTGCTTTTTCTCGGTAAACTGGTCGGCTACATTCCAATGGCTTGCCTTGCGGGCGTGCTGATAATGGTGTCGTACAATATGAGCGGTTGGAGAACTATTGTTGCGCTACGGAAAAACCCAAAATCCGACTTCGCCGTAATGCTCACAACGCTTATTCTAACAGTGCTTTTCGACCTCACTGTTGCAATAGAAATCGGGCTTTTGCTCGCTGTGGTGCTGTTCCTCAAACGCACCAGCGAGGCAACTTCGATTAAGATTTTTAGCAGCGAAATTGACCCAAAAGCCGAAACCGATTTTGCCCTCAATGAAGAAAAACTTGTAATTCCAGACGGAGTGGAAGTTTATGAAATTGACGGACCATACTTTTTCGGAATTGCAAATAAATTTGACGACATAATGCATCAAGTTCGTAAAATGCCGAAAATCAGGGTTATACGAATGCGCAAAGTGCCGTTTATTGACTCCACAGGCTTGCACAACCTCGAAACGCTTTGCCTCGAATCTCACCGCAAAGGCATAGTCGTAATCCTTTCGGGCGTAACGATGCAAGTGCGCAAAACCCTTATGAAAGCGCATTTTGAGAAAATAATCCCCGAAGAAAATATTTGCCCGCATATTAATGTGGCATTGGCAAAAGCGGAGGAAATCCTTTCAGTTGAAAGTTAAAAGTTGCGGGAATACAATGTAGAACCCTGTCATTGCTCGACCATCAATCTCATTTTTATAATATTGAGATTGCGGGTCAAAGCCCGCAATGACAGGGCGCAGCATCGAAAGTTGGGTATAACAATTAACAATTAATATTCAAATTGTATTTTTGTATTTTCAAATTTATTACTATCTGCTAAACATTTTTTTGAGCAAAAAAATGTTTAGCAGACAGTAATAAATATTTATAATTTTTCCAACTATTGTCGGAATGAAAATTATTTTGTACTTTTGCAGTCCGATTTTGTAATACAAACATTTGTTGCCATTTTAGCTCAGTTGGTAGAGCAACGCATTCGTAATGCGTAGGTCTGGGGTTCGAGTCCCCAAAATGGCTCAAAAAACAGAAAATACAGTGCAAAAAAATAAACAAATGTGCTGTTTTTTCTTTTTTATAATACAAAATTTTTGTTATAAAAATTTTTTAGAAAAGATATTGCAGCGTACAATAATTTTTTATACCTTTGCAAACTTTTCTTTTAATGAAAAGAGTAATGTAATTTTTTTTAATATAAATTTATTATCAATGAAAAGTTTTATACACAAATTATTTTTTACGGCAATTTTTCTTATAACCGGATTAATTGCTTTCGGACAGGAAAAAAACGACAACACCGACAATCTTGATTCTATCTACAATCAAATGAAAGAGGATTTTGTATCCTCCAATTTTGAATTTGATTTTGATTTTGACGACGATAATGTATCAGCGCAACAGATTATTTCGGGAATGTTGAGTTCAAAAGTTGATGTGTATTACAGCCAAACGGCTTTTTCGTTGTCACCTGCAAGGTTTCGCCTGCGCGGCTACAACAATGAATACCAAAAAACCTACATCAACGGTATCTATTTCAATGGATTGGAACGAGGAAATTTCAATTTTTCTTCGCTCGGCGGACTGAATTATGCCACGCGCAACAAAGAAATTACTCGCGGAATGGAGAGTAACGGTTACACTTTCGGCAATATCGGCACAAGCACCAATATTAACGTGCGGGCATCGGCTTTTGCAAAAGGGAACAACATTTCGCTTGCCGCTACAAACCGTAATTACACAGGGCGTTTGCAATACACCTACGCTACCGGTTTAATGAATAACGGTTGGGCTTTTATGGGTTCGGCAGTGATGCGGTATGCTTACGAGGGCATTGTGGATGGCACTTTTTACAAGAGCGCAGGTTATTTTCTTTCTGCTGAAAAACGTTTCGGTAAAGACCATATTCTGAATTTTTCCACTTTCGGCGCACCAACTGAAAGGGCAGGGCAAAGCGCAATTACAGGCGAAGTTTATGATTTGATAAACGGAAAAAATCCGCTGCGAGACGGCAGAGATGACAACGGCTACCTCAAAGACGAGGGCTATTTTGCACAGATGTTCCATTGGAACGAACAAGGTCGTTATTATAATCCGAATTGGGGTTGGCAAAACGGTAAAAAACGCAATTCGAGGATTGTGCATAGTTATGACCCGACAGCAATTTTGAATTATGAATGGAAAATTTCTGACAATCAAAACTTGAAAGCAGGTGCGGCATTTCATTATTCAATGTACAGTAATTCTGCATTTTCAAAGTCGTCAGTCGGATTAGACCAACGCCCAGATTATTACAGAAATTTGCCGAGTTATCGGTTAGACAGACATTTTTATCTTGACCTAGACGGCTCTCAATATTTGGATTTTCCAAGCCATCTTTTACCATCTTATTACGCAGACGTTGAACTTTGGAACAGCCAAGACCCGCTCACAACGCAAGTAAATTGGACTGAATTGTATCAGGCAAATTACAATGCCAATTCTGATATTACAGAAAATGCCGTTTATACGCTTATACGCCGCCACGACAATCTGATGGAAACATCTTTTAATGTAAATTATAAAAATGTTTTCAACGATAAACTCAAACTCACCGCAGGCGTAGAGGCAAAGCAGAGCAAAGGCATTCATTATGCAACTATTGATGATATGCTTGGCGCAGAAAGATTTTTCGATATAGATGCTTTTGCCGACAGAGATGCAACAGGTTCTTCTACTTTGCCAAAAAATCTTTCAGCCGATTTTGCAAAAAATAATATCGGAGGAAAAGATGAATTATACAAAGGCGACAAAATAAATTATGATTATGACATAAATCTTACGCATATTGCCGCTTATGTTCAAAACGATTGGAGTTTTAGAAATGTAGAACTTTATTACGCTTTGCAAGGCACATACACAAGTTTTAATCGTTTTGGCAGAATGTTGAACGGTCGCGCCGAATTTCTTACCGCTATTGCAGCCGAAAGAAATCCCATTATTAAGGAGGAAAACATAAGAAGAGAGGCAAACGGCATGGAGCCTTTGCCACTGTTGCCAGAAGTTACTGTATCCAAAGGCAAAGGTGCAACTCAATGGTTTATCGACCCTGCATTTAAAGCGGGCGTGGTTTGGAAAATCAACGGCAGAAATATTATTACCGCTAATGTTTTGGCAGAAACACAAGCACCATTGGCGTATAATTCTTATATTTCACAAAGAATTAAAGATACGCAAGTAAAAAATCTTGTTTCAGAAAAAGTTTTTACAGGCGATCTTGGTTATAACTTCTCGTTTCCGAAAGTTGTCGGGCGTATTTCCGCTTTTTATACCGAAATTTTCGACGGCGTTGAGCGCAACGGCTACTATGATGACGACAATCGCACATTTATTAATGTTGCAATGTCGGGTATCAACAAACGGCACATGGGCGTTGAGGCAGGTATTTCCATTAAATTAAATAAAAACTTTACGTTGGTAGCGGCAGGCACATATTCCGATTTTTCTTATACAAAAGATGCCCGTATTACAATGAGCGCAGAAAACGGCTCAAATCTTAACGATAAAGACAACATTCTCACCACAGGCGAAGATGTTTTGAAAGATGATTATCTTGACAAAGTAGATATTGCAAGAATAAAAGGGTTGAAAATTGCTGCGGGACCGCAAGTGGCGGCAAGCGTTGCGCTAAAATATTTTCACCCCAAAATGTGGTTTGCAGACATTACCGTAAATTATGTTGATAAAAACTATTTGAGCATTGCTCCTTCGCGATTTTCAACGGAAAACTACGGAAACGGAATAGAATACGACCCAAACCAATGGGGACGTTACGGCAAAGATGAAGAAATTAAAGATGTAGATGACCCAAGCATAATACTTGGTTATAAACCCTCTGCCGCTCGCGAAATGCTTGGTACGCAGGAAAGACTTAAAGGCGGATTTTTGCTTGATTTATCTATTGGAAAATTGATTTATCTCAAAGATAGAAAGGGAACTGTTACTATAAATCTTAGCGTAAATAATATTCTAAACACTGCGCTTATTACAGGCGGTTATCAGCAAGGGCGTATTCCTTGGGACGGCAAAAGCCATTCGATTGACACCAACTACGGCAAATACCCGAACAAATATTATTACGCCTACGGCACAAACTTTTTCTTAAATATTGGATATAAATTTTAATCTGTAAAGTTTTAAGGCTGCAAATTTCGACCTTAAAGCAAATCCTGTCACAATTTGTGATACCATAATTGCCTTTCGGGCTAAAAAAATAAAATTTTTACAATCTTGAGGACGCATTTTGCTACCTCAAAAAAAATAATTAACAACAAAAAAAAATAATATGAAAAAATTTTTATTAATATTAATCGCGGTGCTGGCTATTGCGGGCTGTACAAAATATGCCCCAATTGAGCCTGATAATAAACCAATAAGTGAGGCAAAAGCAATCATAACGCACTCCATTGAGGAGTTAATTGCTGAATTTGGCTCGGAAAAAGGTGTTTTATCTGTGCGCACCAATAACGGCGGAACAGGGATTTTTAGCGTGGATACTATCCCGTCTGTTGAAACCTACGGATCGGAAATTATCATCGCAGGGCGCGTTATTTCTGACGACACGCAAGGAAATTGTTATAAAACAATTTTTATTCAAGATTTAAAAAATACAAAATGGCATTTAAAAATTTCGATAGATGCCTCCGGTATTTCGTCATGGTATCCGCTTGGACAGGTTATTTCGCTCAAATGCAACGGCTTGGCTATTGGAAAATATGCCGATATGTTCCAACTTGGTGAGCCTTTCTACAACGTTCCATCTACAGCAGACCCAAACAGAGGGGGTAAAATTGGTTACGAAGTTGGCAGAATATCTTTGCCTAAGTTTATAACAAGGGTAGAACGTTACGGCACTGCCGATGCATCAGCGTTGGAAATTGATACGCTTACAATAGCGGAAATAAAGCAGACAATAATAACTGACAGAAGTTTGCACAGTCGTTTAATACGAATTGAGAATATTCATTTCAATCAAAAATCGCAGGGCAGCGCATTGATTGACAGTTTAAAAATTTTTGCCCCAAGCACCTACGACCCTGCAAGAGGTTATAATGTAGGTTTTCCTCAGTCGCGCGACATAGAAGACGGCACAGGAGATTATTTGTCAGTTGCTACAAGCGAATATTCGCGCTTTTGCAATGTAAGAATTCCTGCGGCTCAATATGTTGGAACTGTTACCGCCATACTTGGTTGGTACAAAGACAAATCTGGTTATGCAGGCAGTGTACAACTCACAATCCGCTCGCTTGACGATTTGCAACTTTATTCAGATACTGACGGCGAAAAATGGAAACCTTAAAAAAAAACTATGATTAGAAGATTTAATAAATAATTCAAAAAAAATCACAGTATTTAATTAAGTCAATTTATCAAAATTATAACATTTAAAAAAAAAAATTATTATGAAAAAATTAAAATTATTTTCAATGATTGCCCTTGCGGCAATGTTTGTGGCTTGCGGAGGCAAAGACACAAAAGTTAAATTCACTTCGGCTGCCGAAGCAGTGGTTGCCGTTGGCGGAGAGTTGAATTTTGCTGTTACCGTTAAAGTAGAAGATGCAAGCGGCGACACAAAATTTGCTTTTCAAGGTTTGCCCGATTGGGTAAATAAAACAGAGGGCGACAACAGAGTTACTCTCACAGGCACTGCACCCTCAGAGGCAGATACTTATACTGTTACCGTAAAAGCGACTAACAACAAGGTTACCGCTACGCAAACCTTAACTATCAAAGTTGGTGGAGGCGTATCTACGGGCGATGGCGACGGCACACAGGAAAAGCCGTACAATGTTGCTCAGACAATCGGTTTCTACACAGCAGGAACACAAGGTGACAAAGATAATGTTTGGGTTGGCGGTTATATTGTGGGCGGCGTTGCCAATACTCTTGCTGGCGGCGCAGGTGCTATCACCGCTGCAAGCGATATTGTTTGGGGAGCGGAAGGTGTTCGTCCTGCCGCTGTTGTTATTGCAGACAGCCCCGACGAAACAGACTGGACAAAGGTTGTTATTGTGAAACTTACAGGAGAACAAGACGACCCTGACACCGAGCAAGATGAAACATTTACTTGTCCCGCAGATTATTCTCCTATGCTAAACCTGAACAACAAACCCTGTAATATCGGAGAGTATCTTAAAGTTAAAGGCGTGATGTACAGGTATTTTGCTCAACCTGCTGTAAGAGAGGTTTCAGATTTTGTATTTACCGAACAGGATTGCGGCGATGCGATTGTCGGAACATTAGTTACAACAGATATTATAAGCAATGCTATTCCTGACGGTTGGACTTATATCACAAATAATCCTGAATATCCAGACCCTGCTTTTTATACTGGCGGTTCATTAAAAGTCAATTTTGAAAATATAGGATTGCAATCGCCTTCTTTTGAACCACAATCAAGTTGCAAAGTTTATGTTGATGTAGCCACACTTAATGCCAACACAAAAACCGCTGCGGCTTCGGAAGATGTTTTTACCATTACGGGATTAAGCAGTACAGACGAGGTTATTGTAACGGGAACAATTCAAAATCCAATTGCAGCAACAGGTGGACAATATTCTGTTACTCTCACTGGAGAAGGTATTTGCAAAGTAAAAGTTCTTATGACAGGCTATCCTGTAATTGGCACAACCTATTACAATGTTAGTTTAAAATCTGTTACTGTGGCGCAGGTTCAGTAATTGTTTTATATAAAAAAAATGCTGCCCAAACGGACAGCATTTTTTTTATTTTACCCACCCTTCATATTTGAATTTGCAATTACGCCATTCGGGCAAAATATAGACGTAGGTATCTTTGATTTTGGATTTAACCCAGTTGTCAATAGTTTCGTTGCTCTTGACGCTTTCGCAATAATGCTTAATATCTTGATAATCGTCAGTGAGGTTAGCCTTGTGGTTTGGCAGTTTGCTTTTTACTTTTACAATCACAAAAACCTCGTGTCCAAGTTTTTGGTCAAGCATCGAAAACGGTTCGGAAATTTCACCCACATTCATATCATAAACCTTTTTTGAGATTTCTGGCGGCAAATCCTGATACTCAAATTTTGATGCGCCGTTGTTTTGGTTCGACATCAGCCCTCCGCTCATTCTTGTATCTTTGTCTGACGAAAATAGCGCGACAGCCTGTTCAAAAGAGAGTTTTTGTTTTTTAATTGCATCGGAAATACTGTCTAATCTGTTCAAAGTCAGTGTTTTAACGTCAGCATTGACTTTTGGACGCATCAATATATGCCTGCATTGAATTCTATCTCCTCGTTTTTCCACAAGTTGAATAATATGGAAGCCGTATTGTGTTTCTATCACGCGCGACACTTTGCCCTGTTCCGTAAGAGCAAAGGCTGCGTTTGAGAACTCAGGTTCCATTACGCCGCGTCCGAAAAACCCCAAGTCGCCGCCGTTTTTTGTTGTGCCGTCGTCTTCGGAATAGAGCCGAGCAAGCATTGCAAAGTCGGCATTTCCGCTATTTACCCTGTCGGCGAGTTCGCGCAAACGCTCTTTTGTCGCCTCTTTGTCGGCATCAGATACAGCGGGTTCGAGTTTGAGAATTTGCACCTCAACGGTTGCAGGAACGGTCGGAATACTGTCTTGCGAAAGTGTGTTGTAGAATTTCCGCACTTCCGAAGGAGTGGTTTTGTGTTCGCCGATAAGTTTTTGCTGCACCTGTTGCACAATGCTTTGGTCGCGTATAGAGGTGCGCAGTTCTTCCTTAATTTCGTTCAAAGGTTTTGTGTAATACTCCTCTAACTTTTCCTTTGAACCGATACGGCTAATCCAGTCGTTGATTTGCATATTTACCTGCATTTCTACCTGACCGTCATTTGCATAAATGCTGTCCAAAGTTGCCTGATGCAAGAAAAGTTTTTGCACAGCCATTTGTTCGGGAATAAAACAATAGGCATCGCCCTGAAATTGTACGCCCTCGTATTGCGCTCTGAGGCGTTGCTCCTCAATTTCGGATTTAAGAATTGCGTTTTCTCCCACAATCCACACTACGCCGTCAATCAGGTTTTCCTGCGCTTTTGCTGTAAGTGAACTTACTATAAATAAGCAAATTATAAATTTTTTCATTGATTTATTTTTTTTTAACCACGAACTACACTAACCACACGAATTTTATTTGTGAGGTTTGTGAGGTTAGTGGTTTTATAGTTAATCATTTGTGTTCTTAAAATTTAAAGATTTGTTTTTATAAACGAAAAAACAAGAAAAATATTTTGCATTTGTCTTTATTATTATTTTTTTAAACCACAAACTACACCGACCCACACTGAATTTTATTTGTGTGGTTTGTGAGGTTAGTGGTTTTATAATTAATCATTTTCGTCTTGTTATAAAAAGCGTACAAAGGTACGAAAAATTTACAACTCTACCACAAATTTTTTTAAATCGGTGTTGCGCATAGATTTAGGCACAGAATTTTCGACAATTTCTTTTACAGCATTCAGCATTGATTTTCGAGCGTAATCTTTGCTCGTAAGCAAGCAAACTTCGCGTACGGCTGTGATGTTTTTGAACTGGCGCAGATTGTCCTGTTTGTCCTCTGGCAAGCCCATAGCGTGCATTTCGGGAATAATGGTAATGCCAGAATTAATATCGACAATGTGCAGCAAAGTATCAATGCTGCCCGACTCGAAACTCGCAGAATTTTTGTTTATATTTTGTTTTTTTAGATTGCAAAGCCGTTCTATTTGCCCGCGCAAGCAATGTTCATTTTCTAAAAGCCACAAATCATGAATATTAATTTTGTCTAAATCAATCTCTTTTTCCTGATAAAGTGCGTCATAAGGCGATACATAGGCGTAAAATTTTTCGTAATAAACAGGGATTTCCGCAAAATTTTCGTTGTGAATAGGTCCTGCCAAAATTCCGCCGTCAAGGGAGCCGTTTGCAAGTTGTTCTAGTAGAACGGCAGTGCTGGTTTCGCGTATAACGAGTTTGAGTTTTGAAAATTTTTCGTGCTGTTTTGTAAGCAATTTCGGCACAAGATACGATGCGATTGTAGGAATCACTCCAAGTCGAAATACGCCCTCAACAGTGGTCTGTTCCCCTTCCACAATGCCTTTGATGCTGTCGAGCGACTTCAAAGAAAGCCGCGCTTGCGCAATAATCCGCTTGCCGATTTCTGTCGGTTCAACGGGGTGCCTGGTGCGGTCGAAAATCTTTGCGTCAAGTTCCTCCTCCAACCGCTGAATCATTGTACTGAGCGTTGGTTGCGTAACAAAACAGGCATCTGCCGCCTTTGCAAAATGCCGCGCCTCATCAACGGCAATCAAATATTCAAGTTGCTGAATGTTCATAGTAGTTTGTGATTATTTCTCTGCAAAATTACAAAATTTCTGTTAATTTACAAAATAATTCTTCCTTAGAATGAACTGTTATTTTCGCTTGATTATAAAATTTTTCACGCTCGGAAAGTGTTTTTTTGATAAAATCCTGTAAATCATTGTCAGAAATATTTTTGAGCAATGCGCGTTTTTTTTTTGATTTTTGCAGGTGGTTAAATAATTTGCTTTCTGTGAGGTTGATATAGATGGTAATGCCCGCATTGTTCATAATTTCCATATTATCAAAAAAACAGGGCAAACCGCCGCCTGTGGAAATTACCACGTTTTCAAATTCAGCGAGTTCGCTGATAATTTTACGCTCAATTTCGCGGAATTTCATCTCACCTGTTTCCTCAAAAATCTGAAAAACGGATTTTTGGCATCGGTTTTCGATAAATTTATCGGTATCAATGAAATAAAAACCGAGTTTTTGGGCAAGTTTTTTGCCGATTGTAGTTTTTCCGCAGCCCATAAATCCCGTTAAAAACACTCTTTTTGTCATTTTGAAAAAAAATTTTACAAAAATACGAAAAAAGTTGCACAGTACAAAAAAAAGTTGTATCTTTGCACCCGCAAATTTAAAAACCATTTGCCCAGATGGCGGAATTGGTAGACGCGCTGGTCTCAAACACCAGTGGATTCACTTCCATCTCGGTTCGACCCCGAGTCTGGGTACAAACGGAAAGGTAAATCTTTTCCGTTTTTTTGTTTTTGGGAATGCACACTTTTGCAGATAAAAAACGCGGACTATTTAAAATAATCCGCGTCTATCTGTGTTATTTCTAACATAGATTGAATTACCTTGGAGTAGCCTCTTTCAGAATCAAGGTACGACCGTCAAATTCTGCACCGTTAAGTTTTTCGATTGCCTGTAAAGCGGCAGCATTGTCTGCCATTTCTACGAAACCAAAACCTTTTGAGCGGTTTGTGTCGCGGTCTTTAATGATTTTGCAAGAAACTACCTCGCCAAACTCTTCAAACGTTCTTTGCAGGTCGTTGTCGCGTAAGCGGTAACTCAGATTGCCAACATAAATGTTCATAAAATAATAAGAAATTAAAAAGTAAATAATTGTTTTTGAAGAGTAATATCAACAGACGAGGTTAGTAATCAAAAACTGTCTGTTGAACAGAATGTTGGCATATAACCGAGAAAGTAATACAATCTTCTTTTATCGGGTGCAAAGTAACGCATTTTTTTTCATTCCTGCAAATTTTTCAGCAATTATTTTTATTTTATTTTTTTAGCACACCTGCAACCCCGATTTTTACTGATAAAAACAGATTTTTTTTAAGAAAATTATCTATTAAAATTTGTTAAATTGGCGTTATCTGTGTGCTAAAAATTACTTCAAAACAAACCTCAGCGATGCATAATTGTTGCCTTGCACGTTGGTTTCGGTAAATTTTAACACTTGTCTGCCACGATTAAGCGACACTTCGCCGATTTTATACTCGTACCATTGGTGGTAATAACTTGTAGTGGGCAGCGGAGGGCTTGTAAGAACACTCTGACCGTCGAAAGCGACAGAAACAGTGCCGTTGTTTCCGTTTTCAGAATAGAAAAGATAAACCTCGTAAGTTCCTGTTTGATAGACATCTACGGTAAGGCAAACCCATTCGCCTGTGTTTGTCCAACCAAGATATGGCATTCCCACCGAAACTGTTGGCGGATTTGGCTGCACGGTTGTTGGGCGGTCGCCGTCGCTGGCGTTTGTGAGTTTGGTATCTACATTTGACTCAGTTCTGAAACCGCCTGTGTGAGCATTATCGTTGTCGTGCCAAGTAATTTCTTCTCCGCCAACGTCAAAAAACGCCAACATTACTTTACCCGGAATTTCCTGCGCTCCGTTTGGATTATGCTGCTCATTTACCCAAGGCGTACCAGAGTAGGTTTGATAATAGGCAGTAGGAGGCGGAATTTCTTTTGAAATCAGCGTGAAATTCTGCATAGCCTCAACACCATTATTCATCGCTTTAAAAACGAGCGGGAAAGTGTTTTGCTCGGCGATTGTACCCGAAAGAGTGGCGGTAGTATTGCCGTTATCAACAAAAGTAACGCCCGCAGGCAGAGAACTTTCGCAAGAAAGAGTGGTATTTCCAACTCCATTTTGCACCGAAGTTCTTACCGTAAAACTAAATTCGTAATCCATAGCGGCGATTGCGCTGTTTGACGAAATAAAAGTTATCACAGTGGGCAGCGGCGTAATTTTCAAAGTGAAATTTTGAATTTTTTCCACTTTGTTATTTACCGCTTTCAAAATAAGCGGAAAATCGCCTGTTTCTGCTGTTCTGCCTGAAATAACGGCAACTTCCTCGCCTTTATCAATAAAAGTAACGCCTGCGGGAAGTGCGCCCTCACAAGAAATTACGGTTGCGCCGTCAGGTTTTTCTACCGACACCACAATAACGTGGGTAAAATTGGTATTTACCACCACAGAAATATTGTCTTCTGTTTCAAAATTGAGCGTAGTTTTCGGCTCAGGAATGGTCGTTTTGCAAGAAACAAACGCCAAAACTGCAAAAATGCAGAGGGGTTTTAATAAATTTTTCATCTGTTTTTTTTAACCACAAACCACACTAACCACACGAGTTTTTCTATATAACTATCGGGAGTGTGTTTGTAAAGTTCGTGGTTTTTATTATTAATTATTGCTTTAACTGCAAAAATGCAGAGTTTTTTTTAAGATTTTTTTACCTCACAAATTTTTCTGCTTTTCTGCCCACAGCCAAAATATAAACGCCTTTTGGAAAAGAAGAAATGTTGATGTCGCGATTTTTTGTCTGCACCATTTTTTTACCCAAAACAGAATAAATCACAATATCGATGCTGTCTTGCACATTAACACGCAAAATATTATCCGAAACTGTGTAGAGATTAGTGCTTAAATAGACCTCTTTCAAGCCTGTTTCGCCGCTGCAAACTTCGCGTTCAAACGGCAGCGAAGGCTGTGTGCCGACATAATCCACAAGATGCTTGCGAAACGTGCCAGAAAGCGTGCTTTCCACCTGTCCATTGAGAATGTAGCGAAAACCTTTGCCGTTGCCTGACAGATGCACATTGCAGATATGATGAACGTGAATACCGTCTTTATCAGGCACTTCCATCGAATTTTCTATGATAATATTGCCGCCTGTGCGGGTCAAAACATCATACATTCCAAGCATTGCAGCGTAGAAATGATTTACATTATCATCAACTTTAAACTGCGACCAGCCATTAACAGTGCCGTTGTGGCTCATATACGCCGCTTGACTGGCAACATCGTAAGGCGTTTCGTTTTGATAAAAATAAACTCTGCCGCGCTCGCCGTACCAGATTGTGCCGTATTCCTGAAAATGCTCGTTGAAAAGTCCGTAAATTGTAACATCGTGTCCATTAACAATAAGTCCGTTTTTAGAAGTGTTTCTTGCCCAACCCACGCCAGAACCGTGGTCTGCGCGCCAAATCCAAAAGTGGTCGCCAATAACGTCATTACTGTTGATTTTCAGCGCAATATCGGTATTTACATTCGTGCTGTAATAACCGCCCACGCGGAAAAACAGGTCGGAGAGCAAAGTAGGATTTTCGCAGTGGTTGCCCGTAGAATTTTCCTGCCCCACAACCATAAGCGACTGTGTACTGCCTTTGGTTTCAAGCAAAAGTCCTGCAACGGTAACGCCATCAACATCGTCAATTTTTATCAAAGTTTCGTTATTTGCAGCAGACGCCTCAAAAGTTGCGTAGCCCGTTCCCAAAACAATCGTATTCGGGTGCGTAATATGCAGAGGTTCAGAGAGTTCATAAATTGCAGGAGTAATAAAAAGATGTTTTCCTTCGGCTAATTTTGCGTTCATTTGCGCCGCTGTTGTTCCTTTTTTTACTACATAAAAATCATTTTCAATATCATAAACCGTTCCCGCACCCATAGAATTTTCACTCCAAGACGCGCCCATAGAATTATATCTAAGCGCAGGTCGGAACACTTTATATTTTCCGTCATTTCCGATAAATAAAAACGGTTTTTCGCGAATAACGGGCGTAAGTTCCACGCGGCTCACATTGCTGCCGCCCGAAGTCCCCTGCCAATTATCATTATGATTTGCAGCATTTGCATTTGGACCAAGTTCTATTCCTTGATAGCAGGTATTCCAATTTCCTTTGTTAAAACCGCTGCTGCCGAAATTGATAAAAGTATTTCGCGTATAATATTGTTGTTGCGAATACGACCCCATACTTTTGGTAAAATAGCAGTCGGCTGTAAATCCGCCGCTTGCCCAACCTCCAGACCAGTCATATTGCACTTCGCGGTTGGAATAAACTCTGCGCAATGGAGCGGCTTGCGACACCGACCACATAAATTTATCGCCTTCGCTCTGTATTGAGAAATTTTCGGCAGAACGCCAAAAATTTTGCGTTACATTATTATTACTCAAATGAGGCGGATTTTTCACGTTAAAAAGTTTTACGTCTGTCGGCAATGCGCCCAAACCGCAAATATTGGTGTAAAAACCAATATCAAAACTGCCCGCAGCGGTGTAGTCGCCCGATTTAAAATTGAAACCGAAACGCTTGTCGCTGTAATGCGCGTGAATCATATTTGCGCCGTTGATTTCAATCGAAATCTGCGTCATGTCGTCTTCGGGGCTGTAAAAATACATATTTTCGCCAAAAAGTTCGATGTCGAGCGCGGTAAAAAGCACCAGAGTACCGTTTTGGTCAAAAACTTTGTAATAATAATCGTAAGGATTATCTGGTGCCACTAAATCGGAAAAAATATTTGCCGAAGTAACGCCGATTTGTTGATAATTGCCAAAACGTCCTTTCGACCGCCAAACAGTGTAATTTGCCTGACTTGCGGCTTTGCTTTGCAACGATGCGCTTGATGAAAATTTGAGAATAATGTTGCCGTTGTCGTACCTGATTGCAGGTTGTTGTGCCGTAGAATCTTGGCAAGAAACGAAAAACAGACAGAAAACTGCTGCAAAAATGGTTCTAAAACACATTTTTTTACTGAAATTTTTTGAATTCATTAGATGTTAAGGTTTTTTGTCGTTATACAAATTAAATTTTTTGCAAAATTAATGCAACAAACGACAAAAACAAGCAAAAATATCTACACAAAATTTCACTATTTTAAAAAAATGAAACGAATTTCTCAAAAATTGTTACGTCTAAAATACGCAAAAAAACGGCAGCGTTTCGCAACGTTGCCTGTTTTCTTGATACAGTTGTGTTATAACTGTATCATTTGTATGAAACTTTATTTTTATGATGAAACTTCTACATCTTTATATATTTTATCAAAAAACCATTATATTAACTTTATTTGTTTATCTCTGCAAAAACGCTGTAAAAGTACAACTTTTTTTCAAACATTAAATACATCTTATTCGCAATTTATACTTTATTATTTTTTTTATAAACTGTGCTTATTAGACTAATAAAATTGTAAAAGGTTTAATCTGCAACATTTTTTTATTTGTAAAAAAAATATTTTTTTATTTCAGAAAAAAAACTTACCTTTAACGTTTGAAAAAAAATATGGTAACTCATTGATAATCAGTATATAATTTGTTAAAAACAATAATTAAAATTAAAAATTTATGTGGTTAATTAATTCTTCTATCGGCAGAAAATTTATAATGAGCATTACAGGCATTGCGCTTGTGCTTTTTCTGCTCTTTCACGGAACGATGAATTTGGTGGCGATTATTTCGCCTGAGGCTTACAATATGATTTGCGCGTTTTTGGGCGCAAACTGGTACGCTCTTGTTGCAACGGTCGGACTTGCAGGCTTGGTAGGGATACATTTTCTCTGCGCGCTCTACCTGACTTTTTTGAACTATCGCGCTCGCGGTAAAGAACGTTATGCGGTAGATGACCGCAGAAATGACGTTGAATGGTCGTCAAACAATATGCTGATTATTGGCGCGGTTGTTATCGGCTTTTTGGTGCTGCATTTGTACAATTTTTGGTTCAAAATGCAGTTTGTAGAAATAGTGCATAAACTTGGCGGCGAGTTTGGCGATGTTGCCAACGCTACCAACGGCGCATTGTATATCAGGGAACTTTTTGCAAGTCCTGTTTATTGCATTTTGTACTTGGTGTGGCTTGGCGCGTTGTGGTTGCACCTTACACACGGCATTTGGAGCGCGTTGCAGACGCTCGGATTCAGCAATCAAGTGTGGTTTTCGAGAATTAAAGTCATTTCTACCATTTTTGCAACGTTAATTGTGTTGCTATTTGCGGCGGTGGTAGTGTGGTACGGACTGAGCGCGTGGCTGTGCTAAAAATAGACAAAAGATATTAGATACAAGAAGATAGACAAAGATTTTTAGACAAAAAGATATGTCCTAAAATCTGAATATCTTTGTCAATCTTCTAAAATCTAATGTTTGAATTTTTTTTGTTTAATCTAAAAAAATTACCACAATGAAAAATTTAAAATTAATCTCTATTTTGCTGTTTATTAGCATTTTGGCTAATGCGCAAACGGAGAAAATAACATTAAACACTGCTTTTTCTTCGTGTGCTGACTTAGCAGTTTTGGACACAACCGAAAATTATGATTTGGGATTGATAATTTACAGCGATGACGTAGAAACGGTGTGGAATGCTTTGCGGCTCGCACTTTACAGTCAGGGCGAAGGCGACAAAGTGATAATGTTTGTTGTGGGAAGGGGATTAGATGCTTTTATGAAAATTCAGAACAAAAACGAGGCGTTTTATCTGCACGATTTAGCAAATGAATTTTGGAAAAATGATGGAAAAATCTATTCCTGCGCCACTTGTGCCAAAGCCCGAAACACCGAAGATGTTGAAAATTGCACAATTACAGGAATTGCAGATTTTTATCAAATTGTCAAACGCAGTAAAAAAGTGCTGACATTTTGAAAAAAAT
The DNA here is from genome assembly GCA_031270065.1 of Prevotellaceae bacterium. Taxonomy (GTDB): domain Bacteria; phylum Bacteroidota; class Bacteroidia; order Bacteroidales; family Paludibacteraceae; genus F0058. The sequence goes on from JAISYF010000050.1 coordinate 19,066, forward strand.
AAAACTGAAAATAAATATAAGATTAATATTACAGAAATAAAACACAAAACAACCTCA
>JAISYF010000163.1 GCA_031270065.1 Prevotellaceae bacterium
ACCCCCTGCGTTCTAAAACCGATACTCTCCGCCGCGTCTGCAATGCCGAGCATCGACACACCCTCGCGGGTGATAAAGGATTTTTCACGCAAGAATTGGTTTGAGTAGGATTTGCCGTAGAACTTTGCAATCATACGTAAGCAGGTAGCACCGCAATCCATAGCGTCGAGTTGGGGGAAATAAGGAAATTTCATTGATTATTAGTTTTCCAGATTTTTCCACCACTCAATAAAATCCGTAATTGCTTCATTCCATTGCGTTTTTTCATAATTAGGAGTGCCATTTTCGTCAAATTCTTCAAAATTATGCCCGCAACCAACAAAAGAATTTATTTTGTAGTTAGTTTTTCCGTAAAGTTCAAAATAAACAGGTAATAATTGACAGGGTAACGCGGATTCGTAATTTAAAGTTCCGTAGGTTATATAAATCGGAGTTTTGAGTTGAATTAAATTTTGCCAAAAAGGAAATGAAAAACTTGTAGTTGTCTTTGGCAAGTCAGCATTTTTATATTCAGGGTATAAATCAATTCCTTTATTCGTTTGTATAAAATATTCAATCAAGCCGTCTGCCTGATTTTGAGCATCTTGCGGCGTGATTTGTTGTTGCATTAAATTTATATTGATTTCATAAAAATAGGAAGCAAAACGTCCTGCAGGATTACCTGACGAATAGCCAACAGCACTAATTATCGGGTTTTTCTCTGCTAATTTTACCGCAATATATGAGCCTTGCGAATGTCCAAAAACTGCAATTTTATTTTTATCAACCCATTTTTGCTTTTGTAAGAATTTCAATACAATTTCTGCTCTCTCAACATATTTGTCTAAATAATTATATTGCCGATAAAGTGAGTCATAGCAAGTTTGGCAAGCAGTATCAGGCAAAAAAGCCCCCTGATTATTCATTCTATAACTTTCCACTATTGGAGGAATATTAGGCATTGAAATTATTACAAAGTTGTATTCTTTTGATAATCCTTCGTAATCAAAATTAAAAGCATTTATGTGTTTAAAATTATCGCCAAAATCAGATATTAGCGGTATTGGTTGCGAACCCTGAATAAAAATTATAGTCGGTTTCGCTTTCGTTGTGCAAGTATCCGTTTTAATAAAATAAATTGTATCGCTTTTGTGTTTTATTTGAAAAAGCCGAGCGTTAAGTCCGTCAATAACTTGTGCGTTTGCAAAAAAAATATTCACACATAAGCATAAAAATAAAATTTTTCTTTTCATATTGCAAATTTTTTTAAAATTATAGTTTTACAAAGATAGCATAAAATTTTCAATTACACACAAACTTATAAAAATTTTTTGAAAAATTTATAGGGAAAAGATACAAAAAAATTATTTATAATCAGAGATTGATATTTTTTCAATTTTTGCATTATTTAATATTTCAGACGGCAAATCGTCAATTAATCTATTTTGAACGTGAGCGAAAAAATCAAACATTTGATAGCAATATACAGATGGATTATTAAAACCATTTTCTATTGAATAACGATGACATAATTGTCCACCTCCACAAACATCTTTTAAAATACACTCATTGCATTTCTTACATAATATCGCATTTTGATGAGCATTGTAGTATTGCATATAATTAATATCGTTAAAAATATCGGGAATTTGATTGTCAATGATATTATAAGATGTAGTATTCTTTGGTAAATTACAAATATTTAAACTATCAACAGATTCCATATTTCCATTAGTCTTAATTGTAATAACAGAATTAGTATTACGCCCTACGGTTTCGTCTCCAACGATTGCATCACCTAAAAATAATTTAATGACTGTATCAAAAAATCTAACTTCAATTCTATTTTGAGATTTGTCCTTATACCAAATATCAAACATTTCTTTTAGCCAATTTCCTACCAAAGAGTTAGTTTCTTCAAATGTTTCATAATTTACATCAGGAATAAGAAAATCAACAAAATTAATATTTAGATTTTTCAGATTTTCATAAACCAATTTTGGCGGTTCAAGCGGATTAATAACAGATAACACGCCACAATACCCAACAATATCATTTAGCGTTTTAATACCTTTAATAATATCTTGATATGCAGGTTTATTATTGTGCTTAAAAATTCTAAATCTATTTGCGTGTTCTGTACCGTCTAAACTTATTCCGCAAGTAATATTTAATTTCTTAAACAATTCTGCCCACGAATTATCTAATAATGTTCCGTTTGTTTGTACAATCAACTTTAATTCAACGGATTTTACTATTTCATTTGCTAATTTAACAGCGTTAATATAAAAATTTTTGCCTGTTAATAAAGGTTCGCCTCCATGAAAAACAATATAAAAATATTGAATTTTTGGATTTTTTACACAATAATTTTCAATTTTTTGAAAAATTTGAGTAATTATTTTCTCGCTAATGAAATTAGGCTCAAATTTATAATTTTCATTTCCTTGATTATAAACAAAGCAATACTTGCAATTTAGATTGCATTTGCTTGTTACTTTTATAACGATTTGATTTATTTCCATATTTTTTTATTTAATAAACAACAGAGACTGCTGCTTTTATAACAGTCTCTGTATCATTAATCATTCTACAATTCAAGTAAGTTGAATTGCCTTTATGTATGGAATGACCGCCTTTTCGTATCTAATTGATTCTGCATAGTTTGGATAAACAGATTTATTGTAAGGCTTAATAGTATCGTCGCCACCACCAAATAATTTACCCATAGATTTGCTGTCCAAAAAGGCATTAAGTTTGCTAAAATTAGCAATTACATCTGTTACAGATAATTTTATTTTTTTCTGCATATTTTTTTTACCACATATGTCCGTGTGGCGCGGTTTAAGTTACAAAAATTAAAAAATATTTTTACACTGCAAAATTAATATTATTAAAAAATTTTAGTTATTAGAAAACGAATAATTTTAATTCAAAAACGAATATTTTTTATTTAATAAAAAAATACTATCTTTCCCCTATAAATTTTTCCGAAAAATTTTTATAAGTTTGTGTATAATTCAAAATTTTATGCTACCTTTGCAGAAAAAAACTATGAATAAATTAGTTGGGTTTAAAATTCGCAAATTGCGAGAGGCACAGCCGTTATCACAAGAGGCAATGGCAATGCAATTAGGTATTTCACAAGGCACTTTA
>JAISYF010000202.1 GCA_031270065.1 Prevotellaceae bacterium
GGAATTGTTCTCTTAATGTGCAAATCAGGGTCAACCAAATAATCAGGAAAAACAATAAGGATAGCATCGCGCCCGTCAGGGTCGATATAAGAAATGGGATTATTCCCACAATACGCATAACTCGTCAAATTTGGATACTTAAACCACATCGGGTCGGTAGAGATAAAAATTCCGCCGTAGTCCCAATCATAACGGCTGTGTGCGTAGTTTAATCCGGATTCACCATCTTTTTCGTATCCTGTAAATTGGTATCGTTCATCATAATTACCATTTTTTATATCTACCAACGGCTCGCCATACGGGCAATACGCCAACGTTTGATGCAGCCCACCACCTACATTCGTAATCATTGATGCGCCGGATAAATGGTCGGAATGATAAAAATACCGCTCATCTCTGTAATCTGCAGCAACTCTGTCGGCAAAAATTGTAGCCAATGGCGGAAATTTTTGAATGTGGGCAATGTAGTTAATGTCGCTTGGTGAGCAAGTGCCGCCGCTGGCCTGTTTTAAGTAATCGCCTACAAAAACCATAAAGTTCGCTGCCAATTCCGCCGGTTCTTCACCGGTAATCGATTTTAATTCCAAATCAACAGGCACTAATGGACGGCTTCTTCCGCCTGCTACATTCGATAAAATCCGCTCACTTTCAGCAAAATAGTGCTTGGTATAGCCGGTGCTGTTCACTGTCATCAATGGGCTGGCATACAATACGGCATCGCTGTATTCTTTGCCGGGTTTGGGCTTCAAAATCGGTATCCTGTAGTCAACTGCCTGGATTTTCACACTTTCTACAACGCCCAACAACTTCAAATCCCTCTCGCCCGAAGCATCGTACCTGTAATATGCAACGGTATTAACTGCGTCTTGTTGGCTGTAATACGCCTGCATCCTGTTGTCTTCCGTCCAGTAAAAATGCTGGTGGCGGCTTTTGTCTTCTCGGTGGCACAAGTTGCCCGCATTGTCCCAAAGAAGTTCCTCGCCGGAAGACAAACGGCTCACGGCGTATGGGTTGTTGGAATGATTATATGTAGTTCGAAATACTTGCATTTTACAAATGTACGAAAAATAACTGAATTATTGTACACAATTCGATAAAAATTTGGCAAATTTACAGAGGAAAGGCAAAAATTTTACTGTAAATTTCTTTTTTAGCGGCAAAGCCGCCCGCCCCCGAAAGAAAAATCTGCGAAAGCGGCAAAAAGAAAACCTCGCGAAATTGTGGAGCTTATCTTAATTTTGGCAATTTCAAATCTTATTTATCTGAAAAATTTATCGTAATAACCTTTGTACTTGCGTCTTGCTCAACAGATAAAATTTGTATTTTTTTCGCTCTCAATTTGAAAATTTGCTTTACTTCTTTTTTTGTAGAAACGATTTTACCGTTATAAACATACGATATTACAATTTCATTCCAACCATTGCAACACTCTGTTATTTTATCTGAAAGAGTTTTATTTATAAGTAGATAACCGTCTTTCGCTTGTTTAGTTCTGATATGCAAACGATTTTTAAGACAAACAGTATCTTTTTCTAAAAAAAACTCTTTAATCATTTTTTTGCTTGCAACTGTATCGGCAAACTCTTTGTAATAATTTTCAAACAAAACCGCAGGAATTTTAGAGTAATCTGTGTCCTCCTCGTTCCCAACCAGAATGTTATCAATATACAAAGTATATTTGTTACTGTTCGGAACAATCGAGTTTTGAGCATTGGCATAAAAGACACTCAAAAAGAATAATATGAAATAAATCGCAGTTTTCATTTTTTGTAGGTCGTTGGAACTGTTTTACTGTGATTTAAGTCATACGGTCTTACAGGAAGTCCGATTACTTTTCTTGCTCGATTTTCAAAGTCAATTACAGCACCTCTAAAAGTGGTGTTTTTCGTGTTTCTTTCGCCTATTTCGTGAAATAAAGTTGAAGTCGTGTTCTGCTGAACGTCTTGGGTTGGAAAGCCGATTGTTCCATTAACAATTTGCATTTCGTCTAACCTAACATTTACAGTTCCAACGTTTGGCGCAATCACAATCATATTATCGGTTTTTGAATATAGTCCGCCGCCAAATTCTGCAACAATATCAACTGACTTTGTTTCGCCGTTTATTGTTAAATCTTGTGTGTTTTCATAAACCACAGAAGTAACCTGTTTATCGCTCATTGCTTTGTTTAAGCCCTTAAAAGCCGCTTTTTGGTCTTTTGTCATTCCTTTGGTAAAATCTTTTGCTTTACCTTCGAGTTGTAAAGTTCCATTTTCATTGAAAGAGAATTGGTCTGTTTTATCGCCAAAAACATTGTACAAGTCATTTGTAAATTGCTCTCTATACCCCTCTGCCACTCGCATCTCTTGTCCATCGGGGTCAATACGATTGACGGGGTTATTTCCACAATACGCATAACTGCTTAAACTCGGATATTTACTCCACATCGGGTCGGTACTTATAAAAATTGACACATCATTATCATAGTACCTTGCACTTGCATAATTCAGCCCGCTTTCACCGTCTT
>JAISYF010000213.1 GCA_031270065.1 Prevotellaceae bacterium
TCATTTTCGCGTATTTTGGGTGCGTTTCACCCTGTTGCAATATGTTATAAATGGTGTTGTGATGCACTCCCATTCGCTTTGCAACCGCTTTTTGCCAGCCGTGCCGTAATATTTTATTACCAATTATCGTCATTTGTTTTTACTGTTTTTTATTTGTTAATTTTTTTGTATCTTTGTCGCGTTGTTGTTTTCAACAACACGGTGCAAAAGTAATAGATAAATTTCAATTATGCAAGAAAAAAATAGAGAAATTTCAATTTTAAAATCAAAAATTTTGCAATTCCTTGAAATTCAAGGAATTACAAAGTACGAATGCTATCAAAAAACAGGGATAGTTAATGGTGTTTTGTCCCAAAAAGGTGGAATTTCAGAGGAAAACCTATTGAAATTTATCAACTTTTATTCAGATATTTCTCTTTCTTGGTTGTTTTTTGATAAAGGGGAAATGTTGCGGGGAAATTACAATAAAGTCGAAAAAAGTAACATTTCTAAAAGCAATGTACAACAGGGCAATAATATCAATGATGTTTCTGCCATTACTTTCGGCGAATTGCAAAAAAGTTATCAATGTATAATTGCAAAAAAAGACGAGCAAATTGAGAGTTTGCTTGAAATTATAAAAAATACAAACAAATCATAAACGCTTATGAACGCAATAAATAATAGCAACTTAAACAATAGTAATGTGCAACAAATTGAATTTTTGACAAATAAAAATTCGGAGTTTGAACTCATAATTAATAATTTGAAAAACGAAGTAAAAATTTTATCTGAAAAAAAGATGTTATTTGATAATCGGGGATGGCGGCTTTTTTTACTTATTTCATTTTTGCTGGCTTTAACGGCTTTTATTACTACTGTTTTCGTAAAATTTGACTGCAACCTTGAAATTATATCAACCTCATTAGTTATAGCATTTATTGGAGCACTTGCAACTTTTGTGGTTGTTTCTAATTTTTCACAGGTAATTAGTATAAAGAATGATGTTGCGCAAACAATTAATAAAGTAAATGATGAAATCAGTGTTTTGAAAAACCAAATAACACAGATTAATGGCAGTCTATCAAATATCACACAAAGCATCCTGCCATCATCAGAAATCATAAAAGGTTGTAATGACAACATTACAAAGATGGCAGAAACAGTAGCGGCGTCTACAACATCTGCAACGTCTATGGCTGAAACACTTAAAGAAATCAGTTCTCAATGGATTTCAACAAAACTTAAATCTCAAATGGGGTGGCAAGAAAAACTTAAATCTCAAACGGGGGGGGTGCAAGAAAAACTTAAACCTATGAGGAAACGGCAATGAAGCATAAAGAGATATTCGATTTTGCAGCAAAATTTAACAAAAAAATCAAACTTTGAGCGTAAAAGAATTTGAAAATCAAATCTTTAAATTTGAAATTAAGAATTTTCAAATCCTCGTATCCTCAAATCCTCAAATTCCCAACCTCTCCATTTTTCTCTGCCATATTGACACAACTAATTTATTACTAATAAATTATATTATACTTTTGCCGTAAAAAAATCACCAAAAGAAAAATGGCAAAAGAAAATAAAAATCAAAACGGGCGGGCAACCCCGCGGGCGAGTTCCTTAAAGGTTGTACGTAAATCGGTCAGCCAAACTCGCAAGGATATTCGCGAGTGGAAGATGGCGTTGCGTGTAGCGCAGCAGGAGCGCGACCCCAAACAATATTTATTGCAGGATATTTACGGCGAAATTGCCAACGATGCGCTCCTGAGTTCGCAGGTCAATAACCGCGTTGAGCAGTCCGCAAGCGCGATGTTTGAGATGGTAACGCCCGACAACAAGGTTGATGAAAAGGCAACTGCCGCGCTCAAAGAAATTGCCTGTTTTGGGGATATTTTAAAGTTTATTTTTGAGAGCGAACTCTACGGACACTCCCTTATAGAGTTGGGGGAAAAAGAGGGGCAAAAAAGTGTAACCCTAATCAATCGCCGTAATGTTGTCCCTGATTTTGGGCGTTGCTACCCTGATACCAGCATGGATAATTTTATTGAATACCGCAAAATTTCCGAGTTTGGCAAATGGATTTTAGAGTTCGACAGCGGTCATCTTGGCCTGCTCAACAAAACAGTTCCACATTTACTTTTCAAAAAATTTGCACAGTCCTGCTGGTCAGAACTCTGCGAAATATACGGTATCCCTCCCCGATACATCAAGACAAACACTCAGGACTCCTCAATGCTCGACAGAGCCGAAAAAATGATGCAGGACATCGGCGCGGCGGCGTGGTTTATAATTGACACAACGGAGGAGTTTGAATTTGCGCAGGGCGTCAATACAAACGGCGATGTCTATTCTAACCTGATAAAACTTTGTAACAACGAGGTTTCGCTGCTTCTCTCTGGTGCAATTATCGGGCAGGACACCGAAAACGGCAATTATTCCAAAGAAAAAGCCAATATAGCAATACTCGACCGCCTTGTTGATGCCGACAGGAGAATGATTGAAAATTATGTTAATAGCCTTGTTTTGCCTGCATTTGTGAGGATTGGCTGGCTGCCTGTTACGCTGTCTAAATTCCGTTTTGCCAATATTGAGGACACGGACAAACTTTGGATAATAGTCAAGGAACTGCTGCCGCACAAGGAGGTTTCCAATGAATTTATTTTAGAAAAATTTGGCATTGAGGTAACAAATAAATTTGCGGAACAACAGCCGAAAGGCGATAAATTAAGCGCGTTCCTTGAAAAACTTACAGGAGGCGACCCCGATTTTTTCGCTTAGGGGCAGCGCATTGTGATTGCCCCGATAACAAATGCGTTTGCGGTTACGAAAAATTAGCGTTCAGCGCGTCCCGTACAGTAAAGCAGGTTCGCGCTGGTAACGATGCCGTCAATGCTGATTTATTTGAGAATTACGCAAAAAACCTGCGGAAAGGCATCGAGCAAACAATGGGCGCAATGCCAGCGGACAAAAATTTTGATTTGCAGATGCAATTTGAGGCTAATGTCAGTAAGTTTGCCGCCGCCAAAGCCTACCATGTTACGCAGGTTCTGCGCGGAATGGAAACGGAGCAGGAGGCAAAGGCGGCGATGAAAATTTTTAACGCAAGACAGCAGACAGAGTACAATACGGCGGTGGCGCGAGCGCGGTCGGCAAAGCAGTGGGAGGAATGGAACACGCCGAAAAGGGTAAAAATTTTTCCTAATATTATATGGCTGCCAAGCCGCAGTGTTACCAGAAGGGAGGCGCACATTAAATTTTATAACAGAATTTGGGCAAAAAACGACCCTTTTTGGCTCGAAAATATGCCTGGTAACCTCTGGAATTGCAAGTGTGATATGCAGGAAACGCATCGCCGAGTAACAGAAAATTCAGATGTAGAGCCCGCGCCAAAAGTGCGTGGGCTTGAGGGCAACCCCGCCGTAACAGGCGAAATTTTTTCGGAAAATGCAAGTTATTTTACTAAAATAAAGAGCGACACAGAGGCGAAAAAAGCGGTTGATAAAATAGTTTTCCAAAGTCTATTAACTTGGGCGAAAACAGAATTAAAGGACAAACAGGTAATTAATAAGAAGTTTGGCGAGCCGATAAAATTCTCAAACGGCGGAATAGAAAATTATCTTAACCAGCCGCATGAGGACTATTTCGTTAAAAACGAAATGATACGCAGGATTGAAGCCATTTTAAAAAACGCCGAATATCTGGGACAAACAAGGCAAAAAGGCAAAATTTCGTACATTTTTAGCGTAAAAATAAAAGGAAAAGAAAATTATTTGATTGCTAATAAGAGGGATAACGGAATATTTTTTCATGGCATTAGTAAATCATCAAATTTATAAAAAAATGACACCTGAACAATTTGCATCTCATCTCGCACAAATGCAGTTAGATTTTAAAGACTACGTTAATGATATTTTGCCTGAAATATTGGCAAACGAGGCGGTTTTGATGTTTAAAGAAAATTTTCAAGACGAAAGTTTTTTCGGCGAAAAATGGCAGGAGGTACAAAGGCGTAATGCGGGCACAAAAACTTATAAATACGCAACCCAAGCCGATAGAAATAGAAAGATTTTGACAGGGCGCACTGGCAATCTGGGCAGGAGCATAAAGGTTAAGGAAGTTGGCAATGGCACGGCGACAATCATTAGCGATTTGCCTTATTCCGATGCCCACAACAGCGGCACAACAACGGCGGGGCGCGGGCGTGGCACAACTATTGCGCAGCGAAAATTTATAGGAGACCACCCAAAACTGCAACAGGCATTAACTGATATTATTAACGATGAAATTGACAGAATAATTAACAGTTGAAGCGGATACTGAGCGAAGTCGAAGTCAAATTTAATATTCAATATTTAAAATGGAAAATAATACAAAAATATTAATTTACACTGGTGCAAACATTGCAAATCAGGCGCGAATAATCGGTATCGGACTTGGCGGACAGGCGGCGAGAACCTCGCTATATAAGTCCGCAATAACCGTAGCCCAAAAAACGGCAAACCTGCGCGATTTGCTATACCTTGATGATTTTACGCACGCGGAAACAATGCTCGAAAATCATCATCAGCGCAATAAAATAATCTTGTCTTGCGCTGATGATGTTTATCCCGAGCGCGGAAACGACAGCGAAATTATTTTTACAGGCGCAAAAATCAACGTGCAAAAGCAGAATAAAGTCGTGCAAACGGAATTGATAAACCGCGCTGGAACGGTCAAGGAGTTTATACAGGAGCAGGATTATAACGTGTCAATAACAGGGCAGTTGTTCGCGGAAAATTCAAACTTTTTCCCTTATGACGAACTTGATTTATTGAATATGATTTTGACAACAAGCACACATATAAAGGTTGCAAGCCGCTATTTGTCGCTTTTTGGAGTTAATAAATTGGTTTTAAAATCGGCGAATTTTGACCAAAACAATCTGCAATATTTCAACGTAATGCCCTTTTCGTTGAGTTTTGTCAGCGATATGGACTATGATTTTTTAGTAGAGTAAAGAGGATTTGATGATTTGAAAATTTGAAATTCAAATCATCAAATCATCGAATTTTCAAATCATCAAATTTTCAAATTTTCATAATGTTAAAATTAATTTGTAAAATAGAAATTATCGGCAAAGAGACACAAAAAGTTGTAACCTTTGAATATGTAAATTCTATTGAGGTAAAAACTTCGATAAAAAACCTCACGGACACCGCCACAGTGAAAGTGCCGCGAAAAATCAGTTGGAAAGGGAAGCCCATAACCGACTTTATTAGCGTTGGCGATAAAATAACAATTTCGGCGGGGTACGAGGAGTTTGGCATTCAAACGCTTTTTAAAGGCTATTTAAAAAGCATTAAAAACGTATTTCCGATAATTTTGGAGTGCGAAAATGAAATGTACAATCTCAAGCGCATAACGGTCAAACCTGAAAATATTGCAAAATTTGATTTAAAAAAATTCGTTGAAAAGTATGTTAATGGCGTTAAAATGAATGTGCCTGAAAACCTGACTTTCGGCTCACTCAATATTCAAACGGAAATGACAATGGCGCAGGCGTTAGACGCGATAATACAGAAGTACCCTTATTTGAAAGGTTGTTATTTTAAAGATGGTGAATTTTATGCTGTGTTCAGAACTGTGCCGAGTGCGGGTAAAAAGCCGATTGTTTTTTCGCCCGAAAAAAATATGATTTCCGATAATTTGACTTATACTTTGGAGGAGGATATAAAAATAGGCGTTAAGGCGGTTGCTATTTTGAGTGATAATTCAAAGTTAGAGGCGTATGCGCCTGCGGTGGCATTCACAACCAATTCAAAAGGTAAAAAAAACATTAAAAAAGGTTACGGACAACGGCAATTTTTCGCGCCGCAGTGCAAAACGCAAAAGGAACTTGAATATTTTGCAAAAAAAACGGATGAGGAATGGATTACCGACAAAATGAGCGGAACATTTACCGCTTTCGGTGTTCCGCATGTAGAAAAGGGCGATATTGTGGAACTGCGCGACAGCCTGCGCCCAGAACGCAACAAAAAACATTTTGTCGCCGAAGGTATTACTTATAATTTTGGCACTAACGGATTTCGGCAGGTGATAACGCTTGGCGATTTTATAAAACATTAAATAATTTGAGGATTTGAAAATTCAAAAATTTAATTTCAAATTATCAAATCATCAAATCATCAAATTTAAAAAAATATGAGCAAAGAAAAGGACATACGGAACGCAATACAGGCAATAGTTGGCGCGGCTGACTATTCCACTTTTGCCGCGAAAGTTACTGCCATTGACGGCGCAACGTGTGATGTGGAGCGGGTAAAAGATGATAAAGTATTTAAAGGAGTTCGGTTAAATGCACACATAACTGCCGACAGCGGGTTGGTGATAGTTCCCACTGCCGACAGTTATGTGCTTGTTACCGAAATTGACGGCGACAAATGGTTTGTTTCGCAATTTTCCGAAATTGACAAAATTACGATTGATTTTAATGATGAAATTATTATCAACGGCGGAGAGAATGACGGAATTGTAAAAATTAAGGAATTAACGGACAAACTAAATCAACTAAAAGATACGGTAAATTCACTTGTGCAGAGTTACAACGCACACATTCACACAACGGCAAATGCTGTACAGGGTGCGCCCGTATCAATTAATCCAACAACCTCGCAAGCGCAACAGGCGCAAGCATTTAATAAATCGGATTACGAAAATGATAAAATCAAACATTAATATAAGGATTTGATGATTTGAAAATTTGAAATTAAAATCATCAAATCATCGAATTTTCAAATCCTCAAATCATCATAATTATGACAGGAATATTAATAGACGAAACAGGCGACCTCAAAATAGAGGTCAAGCGCAACAGCGCGGGCAAAATCATTCAAGGGATGGTTATCGGCGATTGCGATGCGGATATTGCAGAGCGCGTTATTAAGGCGTGGGCGGGCGAATTTAAGGAAAAGCCGATTTTGGGCGGAAATATTGTTAAATATCAAAACGGAAAATTATCGCCGTTTTGGTGCGATGATGTGCAGCGACAACTTAAAGGACTCGGACTTAAAGCCAAAATTACATTTGAAAACGGAGATATTATTGTAGAAATATAATAAGTCCCCTCAATTACTTTCGTAGTTGCATTTATCTGTTGTATTAGCCCGACCTGCTCTTGTGGGTTGGGCGTTTTTTTTTATTAAAATGCTGCAAAATATATCTGTTTTTTTAGTTGTAAGGGCTGTTTTTCAGTGTAAATATGGCGTGTTTTTAGTGCCAATCGGGCTTACAAGTACATTTCAACTTGCATAAAAATGGGCATTAGAGGGGTTTCTATTAGGGGGGAAAAGGATATTATAGGGGTATTTATTGGGGGGGCAAAAACCGCTTTTGTATGTCCAAGTGTATGTCCAAGTGTATGTCCAACCTGTTTTTTTCATTTTTTCATCTGTTATTTTACGGCACAAAAAAAGCCCTTTTTTAGGGGCTTTTTAGCGTTGTTTTTTTATCGTTAGAATTGCATTGTTTCTCTTTATTAGTGCGGTTTTGGGCATATTTTAAGTAAAACTTAACGCTACTTAATCCAAACTTAAACTAAACTTAATGTTTTTTACTCAAAATCCACCAAAAACTTAACTCAAAATTAATGCAAATTAAACTTTTCATTTTTTTT
>JAISYF010000227.1 GCA_031270065.1 Prevotellaceae bacterium
AAACTTAATTCGGGCTTTGTTCATCTTTCCGTCGAGATTTTTGTTGAGAACTGAAATTAATTTTGTACCTTTGTTCCCGTCCTTGATAATTTTCTTTGCCATTATAACCACTTGAATATTAGTTGTAAAGGTACGAAAAATCAAGGACTTTCCCCAAAAATATATGCTATAAATCATTAAAGATCAAATGGTTACAGCGATAAAATATGATTTTTGTCATGTACTAAAATAAAAATCACTAATTTTTCTCTGCGCCGTTTCCTTTCAAAAAAAGGCAGGCGGTGCTGGAATTTTTTTGAAACTTTAAATTTTTTTTTAAAGAAAGAAAAAAATAATTTATGAAGAAAAAGTTTTTAATTCTTTCATTAATTTTTTGCACACTAAATATTTGTGCGCAAGAAACAACAGACAGCGTTTTTGTGCAGGACAAAGAGATTAGCGTTGAAAAATCCATTTGGGGCGTGCAGGCTTCACTTGTGGGCGTGCTTGCATATAACGAAGTGAAACTTTCTAATAAAATTGCGTTGCACAGCGAAATATTTTTCGGAAATACAATAGATTGGGTGTCGTGGGTAATGCCTTGGCGACACAACTATTTGTATGTCTGTCCAATGCTGACCGTTGAGCCGCGCTTTTATGCAGAATTTAAAAAAACGCGCTGCAAAATCGCTAAGCATTGCCAACAATATGGGCAGTTATATTTCGTTGAAAATATCGTATGCGCCGTTGTTTATTTTTATGAATGGCGCAGGTGTAGAAAAAATGCACGAAGTAAGTATTTTGCCGCTTTATGCTGTCCGCAAACCTATCGGCAAACATTGGAATTTTGAAGTTGGCGGCGGTATAGGCTACAAATTTTTGCCTCTAAATTCTGATAAAAAACATCAACTTGCAATGGAGGTAAGGTTTAGAATTGGGTATATATTTTTTAAAAAAATTTACCTTCGTTAATTTATGCTAACTAACTAATAATCAAACAATTAATTACAAAAAAAGCAGCAATAAAACGGTACAGGTTACAAGAGCCCGTTACACAACTAAAAAAGTCAGTAATTTTGCAAATAAATTGCTGACTTTTTTAGTTGCGCAACAGGCACTACAAAATTGCGCAAGCGGTAAAATTTTTAAATAAATAGAATAGACACAAAACAACGTTTTTTTTATCTGTTTATATTTTTTATTTGTTTGATTTTCAACACCTTACAAAACAATATAACCATTGCCTTGTGTGTCTAAATTTTTAATTTAATCGTGGGTGTTTCAGATAAAGATTACTTACTTACAATTTGCTTTTTTGGAGTGCAGGCAACAAAAACGATTGCCGCAGCAAGAGCCGTAAAAATTTTTTGGGGGTTTCTTTTTTTTTATAATTTAAATTTTTAATAATAAAAATTTGATTGTGAATAAAAATTTTGCAAAGATACTTATTTTTTCTGAATTTTTTTTTTACCTTTACAAAAAAATTAAGCGAAAAATTTTTTTTGATTAACTTTTGATTAAACTCTTATTTTTAGCGATTTAGCCGAAATAAGAGTTTGAATTGTGTGTTTGATTTTTTGAATGAAGAGAGAAAAAAACAGCGTTTTATTCTTTTAGAAAAAAATAAAAACAATATAAAATGATTGAAAAATGGCAAATTACTACTTTGACATCAGAGCAAGAGCAGATAAAAGCACGTTTGGCGGCGGAACTCGGAGTTTCGGCGGCGGTTGCTGCATTGCTCGCAAGTCGAGGTATCACAACATTCGAGGAGGCACGAAGTTTTTTTCGACCTAAACTTGACAATTTGCACGACCCATTTCTAATAAAAGATATGGATTTGGCTGTTGCCCGCCTCAATAAAGCGATTGGCAACAAAGAAAAAATTTTGGTTTACGGCGACTATGACGTAGACGGCACCACAGCTGTGTCGCTCGTCTATGGTTTTTTACGCCAATACACCACCAACATTGGCTACTACATTCCCGACCGTTACACAGAGGGATATGGCGTTTCGTGGCAAAGCATCGAATTTGCCAAAAACGAAGGTTACAACCTTGTTATCACGCTCGATTGTGGCATAAAAGCGATTGACAAAGTGGCGAAAGCGAAAGAGTACGGCATAGATTTTATAATCTGCGACCACCACACGCCCGATGCCGAGTTGCCCGATGCAGTTGCGGTTTTGGACTCGCTGCGCAAAGACGAAACCTACCCTTACCGTTATCTTTCTGGCTGCGGAGTGGGGTTTAAATTTATGCAGGCTTTTTCTATTTCAAATAATATTGATAAGAAAAAAGTGATGGAATACGTTGATTTAGTAGCAGTTAGCATTGCGTCAGATATTGTGCCGATTACAGGCGAAAACCGCATTTTAGCCTATTACGGAATGGAAAAACTCAATAAAACACCCTCTTTGGGATTGAAAAGCATTATTGACGTTAGCGCAATGTCGGGCAAACCGCTTGATATTAGCGATGTGGTGTTTAAACTTGGACCACGCATAAACGCAGCGGGCAGAATGAGCACAGGTAACGAGGTTGTGGAACTTTTGACTACAAATAAACCCGAAATTGCACTCGAAAAATGCTCTGACGTAGATGGTTACAACACCGAACGGCGTGACGTGGATTTAAGCACGACAGAGCAGGCGCGGACTATGCTGCTCAGCGAGGGCAACCCTGAAAACAAAAAAGCGATTGTGATTTTTAATCCGCAATGGAACAAAGGCATTGTTGGTATTGTCGCCTCGCGGCTGACAGAAGAATTTCACCGCCCGACAATAATTCTTACGCACTCCTCCAACGGCGACTTGATAAGCGGCTCGGCGCGTTCCGTACAGGGTTTCGACCTGTACAGCGCGATAGACTCTTGCCGCGAACTTTTGGAAAATTTTGGCGGACACCTCTACGCAGCAGGATTATCCATGAAAGAAGAAAAATTTCCTTTATTTAAAGAAAAATTTGAGAGAATTGTTGCCGAAACCATAACAGAGGAACAATTAAATTCGCAAATTCCGGTAGACTTGGAGATTGATTTTGCAGATATTACGCCGAAATTCTGGCGTATTATCAAACAGTTCAATCCTTTTGGACCCCAAAATATGAAACCGACTTTTTGCACGCGAAATTTAATTGATTTCAACAGTCAAAGCCGCTTAATCGGCAAAGACAGTTCTCATTTAAGGCTTGTTTTGTCGGACACTTACGGCAAAAATTCAAAGTTGGGCGTGGCGTTTCATTCGGGCGATATGCGCAACTACGATATGTCAGCAATATTGCAGCACCTTAAAAACGGAGGCAAAATTAATATCTGTTACCACCTCGAAGACAATACCTTTAATGGACAAACCTCGCTGCAAATAGTGGTGAAAGATATAAAAATTGTGGAATAAAAATTTTTTTGTAAATTTGCAAAATTAAAAACGTGCGAAAACGCGAAAGGCACAAATTTCTTGTACAAAAAAAATATTATGGCGAAAAAACAAAAAAAATCGACAAAACTTAGCGTTTGGGAACAGTTGCGGTTTAGGTATAAGTTATTGATACTCAATGAGAAAACACTTGAGGAGGTGTTTCATATAGAACTCTCGCGCGGGCGTGCTGTTTTGTTTTTTGGTGCAGCCGTAATTGTGGTTTTTGCGCTTATGTCGCTCTTTATTCTATACACGCCAGTCAAGCATTTTTTGCCTGGTGCATCTGATATTTCTGTGCGCAGCCGATTGACAGACGAGGTTTTGAGAGTTGATTCGCTTGCACGTCAAGTATATTTTCAGGATTTACAAATAAAAACAATGAAAAAAATCATTGACGGCGGCATTCCGATTGATTCTGTTCCAAAAAAAAATAAAATTTCTCCTGAAAAATGGAAAGAGTTAGCAGATACAAAATCGGCTCGCGAACTGAAATTTATTGAGGATTATGAAAACGGCGACAATTTTATGCCGACAACAAAGAATATTGACAAAAAAATCATTAAATCGTCTGTGTTTTTTGTTTCGCCGCTCTCTGTGGGCGTAGTTGAAAAATCTGGCAACGGCGTTTCTATCGCTTGCAAAGAGGGTCAGAGGGTGTCGGCAGCGGCGGCGGGCGCGGCTACTTTCACAGCATTTTCGGAAGGAAACGGCTATACGATTGCCATTCAGCACAATGACGGCTTTTTGACAATTTATAAAAATCTTGCGAAAATCTACAAAAATACAGGCGAAAAAATCAGCGCGGGCGAGGCAATCGGTGAAGTCGGCGCAATCTGCGCGTCAAAATCCAAAACCGTTTCTCCTAAATTGCTCTTTGAACTTTGGCAAAACGGTAACCCTGTTAATCCATTAGAAAAAATTGTGTTTTAAAATTAATTTTTATGAATACCTGTATATTTGCCCCAAAATTATTATCTTTTAAATAAAAAACTTTGTTGATTTTTAGGTAATGCGATGTAGTATCCTGTCATTGCGAGTCAATGCCCGCAATGACAGGAAATAAACAATATTTGTCTAAAAATTTAACAAACTCTAATCTTTCAACTAAAAAACTTTAAACAGATGAAAAAAAAATATTTGCTAATAATTATATTGTGTTTTGTGTCGGAAAATATTTTGTCAAGCAATATTTTTCAGACGAAAATTTTTGACAAAAACGTACGCACTTTGCAGGTTTTTCCAGAAAATAAACCTTTGGATTTGCCTGTGATTGAATTAAATTCGGCGCAAAAAATCCGTATTTCGTTTGACGAAATGAGTTATTACGCAAAAAGTTTTAACTATAAAATCATTCACCTCAACGCCGATTTTTCACCCTCGCAACTCTTTGAAAATGAGTATATTGACGGCTTTTATTCGGGCTTGATAAACGATTACGCGCTTTCGGAAAACACGCTTACGCTCTACACAAATTATCAGTTTTTTTTGCCAAACTCCGATTTTTCATTCAAAGTTTCGGGCAATTATGCAGTGCTGATTTACGAGGACAACGATACCGACAAATTGGCGGCGGTTGCCTGTTTTTCGGTGGTTGAGTCGACTGTGAAAATTGATTTGAAAATTACTGCGAACACCGAGATTGAGTTCAATGGCAAATATCAGCAGGCAGAAATTACGCTCGACAACAGCGGTTTTCCGATTGACAATCCTTTTTTGGAACTCAAAGTGAATGTTTATCAAAATCGCCGACAAGATAATGCTGCAATTAATGTAAAGCCCACATATACAGCACTTTACAAGCAGACTTACACTCACAACCGTGCCTTGATTTTTGAGGGTGGCAATCAATACCGTTTGGCAGATTTTTCGTCAGAATACGCTTTTAGCGGTGAAATCGACAAGATTAGAAAAAATGATGAATATTATAATGTGTTCCTTTTTCCCGCAGCCACTCGCACTGGAATGTCCTCGCCCATTGCGGGCGGCGATGCCAACGGGCGTTTCCTGCTCAACCGACAGCGTTACGATGATGCCGACATCAATGCCGATTATATGTGGCTGCATTTTATTTTGCCCGCCGAAACGCCTTTTGCAGACGGCGATATTTACATTTTGGGCGATTTAACTAATAATATTTTTGACGAAAATTCAAAACTTGAATACGATTTTGAGAATAAAATTTACTATAAAACCCTTTTTTTGAAACAGGGAGGTTACAGTTTTATGTACGCTTTTCTACCTAAAATGTCCAATAAATCTACCATGCAAAAAATTGAAGGTTCTTATTGGCAAACCGAAAACGAGTATTCTGTTTTTGTCTATCACCGAGCGTTTTCGGGGCGATACGACAGGCTGGCAGGAGTGTTTTGCGGAAAATATTAGAGTTTTTTAAAAAAATCATTCATTGTTACTTCACTTTCAATATTGTGCCAATATTCGTTTTTTTTAACACCAAAAGTAGTAACCATTGTTGTATGCAACGCTTTTTTTGTCTGCGTTTCTTCGGAAAAAGTCCATTTTTTATTTTGTAAAATTTTGTCGTAATCTTTGGTAATAATAAATTCTTTGTTTGAAAATTTCATTTCACAAAGATTTATTACATTGTCGTTTCGGTCAATAATTAAGTCAATTTGTGCGCCATTTTCCGCATCTTTGCTGCGCCAACCCGAAATATACGACACTACGCCGCCAATGCTTAATGCCCTTTTAATCTGCTCAATGTGCGACTGACACAGCAATTCAAACGAAAAACCCGACCACGCTCGATGTGAAGTATTGTCAGTTAAAGTTGTCCAATAATCTGAATTTGTACCTTTTTTATCTTTTACAAAATGAAGGTAAAAAAGCGAATAAAAATCGGTTAGTTGATACAGTTTATTTTTTTTAGTGGTTGAAAAATTATCGTTCATCGCGATAAATCCGCAAAGTTCCAACTCTTCTAAAATATTTGTCAATCCTCCTCCATTGGAAATTCCTGAAAATTTAGCCACCTCATCGCGCGTCATTCCTTTTCGTTTTTGCGCCAATGTTTCAATCACTTGCATATATTTTTTCGGCGATTTAAACAATGAATGATAAATTTTTGAATACTCCTCGCGCAAAATGCTGTTTTTTCTAAAAAACAGATTATCAACGTTTTGCGGCAAACTGTATTGTTTTTCCAACTGTTCCAAATAATAGGGAATGCCGCCCATAATCATATAAAGTTCGGCAATTTGAAAACGCGGCATTACAATTTTTTTCGACTTCAAAAATTGCTCGGTTTCATTTAGCGTAAATGGCTGTAAAAAAATCTGCCTTGTTACTCTGTTGTGCAAACCTCCGCGATTTTTTATGATTTTATTCATAATCCACGAGGTAG
The DNA here is from genome assembly GCA_031270065.1 of Prevotellaceae bacterium. GTDB lineage: Bacteria > Bacteroidota > Bacteroidia > Bacteroidales > Paludibacteraceae > F0058. Next base: position 6,756 of record JAISYF010000227.1, read on the forward strand.
CCGAGCCGCAAACCACAAGAAAAATCTCTTTTTTCGAAGAGGCGTAAGTATTCCAAAAATACTCAAATGCCGACAAAAAACCCGATTTTGCATTGTCCAACCAAGAAAGTTCATCAATGAAAATTACTTTTCTGCCTCGCGTTTTCACGCTTTGCAAATACTCTTTCAATTGCTCAAACGCCTTTTGCCAACTATCTACAAGCGGGTATTTTGTTCCGCTGTACTCGTGCAGCGCAGTAGCGAAGTTGAAAAGTTGCTCGGTTTTAGCGGCATTTTCCGCGCCCGACAGATAAAAGGTAAATTTTTCGTTAAAAAATTGCTTTATCAAAAAAGTTTTACCTACTCTGCGCCTGCCGAAAACAACCAAAAACTCGGCTTTATCTGAATTTACATAGTCTGTAAGCCGTTTTATTTCCTCTGTTCTGCCAATAATATTTCCCATACAAATTAAAATTATTATTCGCTGCAAAGGTACAAAAAATATATGATTTAGCAAGTTATTTAAAAATTGTCTGCTAAAAGTGGCGTTTTTTATATAGTTTCAGCAGGTTATTTTATAAAAAAGTTCTGCTGTTATTTGTGTGAAAATGACAAAAAGCCCTTGTTTCCTTATCCTGTCAATGCAATAACAGTGTGTTACATCGTATTCCTTTCCTTTCCTTCTTTTTTTGACCACAGATTTAATTACTAAAAAAAGGCGAAGTTTTTTTGCTTTCAGCCAATTCTATGTACGATATTTATATGATTTATTAAAAAAAACGTGATTTTTTTTCTAAAAAAATAAAAAAATACTGTTGCCAAAAGTCCGCCGATAAAATCGGACAATAAATCAAGCCATTCAGCAGTGCGATGAGGCAAAAATCCTTGTATTACTTCGATTATTGCGCCATAAATCAACGGAAAAAGTAGAAAAACAAGCAAATTTTTTCTATTAAAACTAAATTTATGATTTTCTAAAAAATAATCTAAAAACATTGCCGCACCAATCGCAAAATAGAACAAAATATGCACGATTTTGTCGATGTTCTGCACAGTAATTTTCGGCAAATTACTGCCCCGCGTTACCGACAAAATCAGCACTGCGAGGCAGATAATTATTGTAAATTTGTGTTTAATAATATTTAATTTCTTTATCATAAATACTCGTAAGCAAATTGTTTGCCAAACGGCTTGCGCCAAAACGGAACAAGTCTGAATTTAGCCATTCCTCGCCCAAAACTGCCTCAACAACAGTGTAAAATTCAACCGCCTCTTTTGTAACAGCCACGCCGCCTGCTGGTTTAAAACCTGTTTTCACGCCATTTTTTTCGTAAAATTCCTTAATTGTTTGGCACATCACATACGCCGCCTCCAGAGTCGCCGCAGGTTCGGACTTGCCTGTGGAAGTTTTGATAAAATCCGCGCCCGCTGCAATGGCAATTATAGACGCCTTTTTGATGTCAGCGCAGGATGGTAACGAACCGCTTTCCAAAATCACTTTCAGGTGCGAATTTCGGCAGGCAGACTTTATTTCTTCGAGTTCCTCAAAGACTTCACCATAATTTCCGCCAAGAAATTTTCCGAGCGAAATTACCACGTCAATCTCGTCTGCACCCGCAAGAGCGGTAAGCGCGACCTCAGCGATTTTCGCCTCAATAAACGTTTGTGAGGAAGGAAAACACGCCGATACCGCAGCAATTTTTGTGTCCGCATTCAGTGTTTTGCGCGCAATCGGCACGAGTGCAGGATAAACGCACACCGCAGGCACGTTTTGCGTATCAGGAAAATGTTGTGGAAAATCATTGACTTTCTGCATCATTTTTTCAATTTTTTCCTCTGTATCAGTTGCATTGAGCGAAGTTAAATCAATAAGCGACAAGCATTTACGATAAACTTCTTTATTGTCGTTTTTGGCAAAATTTTTTGTTAAAATATCTTTTACCGCATTTTTTACACTTTCATCGGTAAAACTAAAATCATATTGCTTAAACAAAGTATCTAAATCTTTCATTTTTCAAATATTTTTTTTGTTAAAAATTTGTCTAAAATTATTTTAATCCTCTTGATTTCAACATCGGCTCAATGCTTGGATTTTGTCCGCGAAATTTGCGGTAAAGTTCCATCAAATCGCCGCTGCTGCCTTTTTCCAAAATGTTTTCTTTGAATGATTTTGCTGTGGCGGGGTCGAACACATCGCCTCTTTCGAGGAAAAGTTCAAAGGCGTCTTTGGCAAGCCATTCAGTCCAAAGATACGAGTAGTAGCCAGCCGAGTAGCCCGAATTAAAAATGTGATTGAAGTAAGTTGAGCGATAGCGTGGTATGATTTCGTCTATCAAACCCATTTTTTTGATACTTTCTTGCTCAAATTTTTCCACGTCAATGCTGTCAATCGAGGTAATTTCGTGCCAATTCATATCAAGAATTGCCGCAGCAACAAGTTCTGTCAGCATAAAACCCTGATTGAAAGTCGCTGAATTATTGATTTTCGCAATCAAAGAATCGGGAATAACCTCACCCGTTTTGTAGTGCTTTGCATACACCGCCAACACTTCGGGTTGAAATGCCCAACTTTCGTTGATTTGCGAGGGCATTTCCACAAAATCTCGCGGAGTATTTGTGCCTGCCACAGTCGAATAATGGCATTTCGAGAGCAAACCGTGCAAAGCGTGTCCAAACTCGTGGAACATCGTTTCAACCTCGTCAATAGTTAGTAATGACGGCTTTTCCGAAGTTGGCTTTGTGAAATTGCCCACATTAACAATCACAGGACGAACATCAACGCCGTCAATAACTTGCTGCTCTCTAAAATTGTTCATCCACGCGCCGCCGCGTTTGCTTTTGCGCGGGTAATAATCGGTGTAGAGAATGCCCACAAGCGAGCCGTCAGGGTTGAGAATCTTAAACGCCTCAACTTCGGGGTAATAAATGGGCGCGTTTTTCAACGGCTCAAATTTTATGTCATAAAGTTTTGATGCACAATAAAATACGCCGTCCCGCACTTTTTCCATTTGAAAATATGGCTTAATTTCATCTTCGTTCAGGTCATATTTTTTAACGCGAAGTTTTTCTGCATAAAATGCCCAATCCCACGCCGCGAGTTGAAAACCTCCATTTTCATCGTCAATAATTTTTTGCATTTCGGCAACTTCTTCTTTTGCTTTCGCGTTTGCAGCGGTCATTAAATCTGTCAAAAATTTATTAACCGTTGCAGGATTTTTTGCCAAAGTTTCTTGCAAAATCCACTCCGCAGGCGTGTTGAAACCGAGCAAATTTGCCTTTTCAATTCTCAATTTCATAATATTGAGAATAACCTGCCTGTTGTCGTGTTCGTTGCCGTGATTTGCCTTCGAGGAGTATGCTTTAAACATTTTTTCGCGCAAATCGCGTTTTTCGCTGTACTGCATAAATGGAATGTAAGACGGCACTTGCAATCCGAACAGCCATTTTTCTTTTAATTTAGCATTTTTTGCATCTTCGGCAGCAGCATCGCGCACAGATTGCGGAAGTCCCGCCAAATCCGCCTCATTGTCAATAACAAGTTGAAAATCATTGACTTCCGCCAAAAGATTATTGCCGAAAGTTTGCTCCAACACTGAAAGTTGTTTGTTAATTTCCCTCAAACGCGCTTGTTTTTCAGCATCAAGCCCGATGCCGTTGCGATGAAATTTGCGGTAGATTTTTTCCACAACTTGCTGTTGTTCAACGCTTTGCAGATTAGCAGAATTATTATAAACTACCTCAACCCGCTTAAAAAGTTCGTGGTTCATAAAAATATTGTCGTTGTGTTCCGACAATTTTTCGGTGGCGGTAAGCACAATTTTGTCCAATTCATCGTTGGAATTGGTTTCCGACAGGTTAAAAAGTACGCCGACAACTTTGCCGAGCAACTCTCCCGAATGGTCAAACGGCTCGATGGTGTTTTCAAAAGTGGGCGCATCAGGCTTGTTGATAATCGCCTGAATTTCAGCACTATGCTGACGAATGCCCTCGTCAAGTGCGGGCAAATAATCCGCATTTGTAATTTCCGAAAACGGCGGTAACCCAAACTCGTTGTCCCAAGTTTTCAAAAACGGATTTTGATGTTTATTACAACTCATGAGAATAATGGCAAGAGTTAAAAATAGGATTTTTTTCATTGGTAAAAATATTTTTTAAAAAATTAATATTGCTAATTTGAATATTCAAAGATTATAAGTTTCCACTAATTTTCAAATTTTAGAAGTGCAAAGTTAATATTTTTTTTTGAAACAACCGCCGCAACTCACAGAAAAGTGTTGCGGCAGTTGTTTTTTTCTACTTTTGTAAAAAAAAATTCAATCCCTTTCTACAATTTTTATCACTTAAAAAAGTCCTGTTCATCTGATATTTTTTTACTGCTTTCATATTTTTTTAAAACTCTGTTACTAAATTTATTATTTTCTGTGTTTTCCATTCGGTTTTGCCGTTTTTGTTACTTAAATTGTAGCAAAAACAGCAGTCTTTGCTGCAAAAGTTGCTTAAATGGGAAGCCTTTGTAAATTAAAATGTTGCATAATTTTTTATTTTACGCCCGCAAAATTTTCTACAAATTGAATTTTGAAATTGGGAAAATTTTCCACAAATTGTACGGTAAAATCTGGGAAATTCTCTACAAACTGCCATTCGCCACAATGGTCAGGAAAGGCGGTTACGGTTTTCACTTTCAAATCGGGAAACGAACTGACAATCTGCACTTTAAAATCGGCAAAAGAAGTTACCACCTTCACTTTTCCGTGCAACGGAATATCTTTGCAAGTGCAATTTTCTTTATTAAAGGGCTTTCTGTCGTCCTTTTGGGCATTATTTGCAAAAAGCGGTAATGCACTGATAATAAGAATAAAAAGGAGTTTTCTCATAAAGTTTTTTAAATTGTTAAGTTTGATAACGTATTTTCAGTTTTACTTGTTCGGCAGCCGCTTGCAGAGTTCCGCCAGAGTAGTAAATACTCATTGCTACTGTGTTTTTAGTTGTTTTATGCCTGTATATTAACCAATTCCTGCCTGCAAATTACCTTAAACAACCTCTCTCAATTTATCCGCC
>JAISYF010000131.1 GCA_031270065.1 Prevotellaceae bacterium
AGTACAAATTGTCAAAAATTTGTTATAACTTTGCAGCGATTTTTTGACAGAGTTTAAACGGACTTCGGCTTTGTTAGAAAATCATAATGAAAAAATTAAATTTTAGAAGTCCCCTTATATATATGTTTTGTAAATTTTTACGGCGTTTTATGTTTTTTATAACAGCATTCATAACATCCTCTGTCATATAAATTTTATTGTGATTGCCTTTTTCAAAACAGTAAAAACAAGAAAAACAACAATCCATAGTCGGCGCAATAGTAAGGTGCATTTGATTGTCTGAATTTCTTATGTTCATTAACATTGATTTAATAATTAAAAACTCATCTTTATGATTCTCGCAAAGCATTAAACGTTTTTTTAATTCGTTAAATAATTCTTTATCAATATCTTTTTCTGAAATTTCTGCTTTTGAATTTTTTTTTTCAACTAAAATACAAAAACTTTCTTTGTCTATCAGTAAAAATGTTTTAGACAAAGAGTTAAAAACAAAATATTCTTTGCTTTTTTCAAATAGAAACGTGTAATTTGAAATTTTCATTTTTTTCTTGTTTTAAAAACTAATACATAATCATTTTTAAGATAAAACCGTTTCTTTACATCCTCAAACGTTGCATACGGAATAAAAATTCTATATTGAGTATCAGGTTCAAGTTTTACAAAAAAAGTCAATTCCGTTGCATCATTGTTCCAATTGTCTTTTTTTGTAAAATCCATTTTTGGTTGAATATAAAAATAACGGCTAATTGTATCGTTTTCAAACAAAACTGGAAGGCTAAAATGCAGGCTTATATGGTCAAGATTATAATCAACGCTGTCGTTGCCATTTTCTATATTTGCATCTGTAATTTTCGCTATTTCTCTATATAATTCCTGCGGATTTAGAGAATTTTGCAAATTCAAAATTTCAGGCATAAAATCATTGAACGTTGTGTAATTTGTGTCTTTTGCATATTTTTCTAACGCATCTAAAAGTTGTGGTAGCCACAGAAACCCACTATAAACTTCGTTTTTTAAGTCATATTTATTGTATCTATTATGGTCTTTTTGATATTGAAGAACGCACGCTCGAACAAAAATTTCGCCCAAGTAATCATACGGATTTACACAATACATATTCGTTAATTGGTCTCGATAAAGATTATAGAAAATAGTTGCTTGCGGCAGCAATTGGTCTGCATATTCAGAAATATACGAATCGCAAAATGAATGACAAATCTCGTGAATTAAGGTATTATCATATCTGCCATACTTATATTCAAACGTCGGAAATCCATCTTTATCCGCTTTATCACTGCTCATAATAGCGTAAAATTCCTCTGAGCCGTCTTCGTATATCACTTTTGGACCATAATTGTGCCAACCATTTAAATGAATTATAATATTAAAATCTTTTGCAGGTAATTTTTTAAAAAATTGTTCAAACCAATCAAAATCAATTTCATCTGTTACGTTTTTTGCAAAATTTTTTTCTGTTACACTATATGTTTTTTTGTTGCTTATAAAAAAATTGTGAAACTTCGTTTTTTTATAAAAATTATTTAACAATTTGATGTATTTTGGAATACTGTCTTTATCCCATCTATCATCAAGAGTTTCTATATTAATGTACTTATTAAACTCTATTTTGTTATTTTTCACTTTTAAAGAAATTGCCAAATCAACAACAGCATCAAACGAAATTCTGTCTTTTTCTCTTAATTTTTTTGTAAATTCTATCAATGAATGTTTTTTGTACTTTTCAAAATGGTTATCTATTTCATTTACATACAATGGAATAGTACTTGTGGAATATTCATCTGCTCCCGCAAGACGAAAAACAATGCTCATCAATTCTACCCTTTCGTCAACTTGTGGAGGGTTATAATTTTTTTGAGCAAATACCAGAATGCAATTTGCAAAGATTAAAATACAAATAAGTTTTTTTTTCATTTCGATGGTTATTTTAATATTGCAGACACATTATGTTTTATGTGATGGACACGGTACTATTATGGAAAAAAAGTTACCTCCATTATCAAAGCAATATTCAAAATTTCCACATTCTCCATATCTTGTGATACAGGGTGATTTGAAATATAAATGTGTATAACACTGACAATGATGCGGACGACATTCGAACATATAACCTCCTGGGTAACACCTAAATGGACCTCCGCACGCTTCGTCTAAATCACATCGAATACCGCCCAATAGTTCCCCCATTTCAGAGAAAGAGAAATTTCCTTCTTCAATAATTTTAAATTTTTTCATAATACAAAATTAATTAAATAGTTATACAATAAAAAATATTTTTGCAATTTTTTTTTAATAAAAAATCACGATGTAAAGATACAAAAAAAATTTAATGCAAATTCGTTTTTTTTTTTTTTTTTTACGAAAGTTTAATGTCATTTAACTTTAATCTTTGCTTTTTGGTGCTTTTTTGAATTTTTGGCAGTTGTTTTTATTGAAAAAATTTTAAAATGCCACAAGTTTTTATATAATTTTGTCTGCATTTTTTCTATAAAAATGCGTAAAAAATTTATAAAAAAGTCATTTTTTTTGCATACCGCCCATATTTTTGCTGTCGAAAAAGCGCAACTACAACCGAAAACTCCCTCGCGGGTAATAAAAGACTTTTCACGCAAGAATTGATTTGAGTAGGATTTGCCGTAGAATTTTGCAATCATACGGAGACAAGTTGCGCCGCAATCCATAGCGTCTAATTGTGGGAAAAAGGGGAAAGTCATTTTTTTACTTCAAAACGTTTTATCACTTCTATAAATTTTTCCAATCTTTTTTGCGGATTTTCAATCTTATAAATTTCTGAAAAATCGTATTGATAATCAGGTTTTATGCCGCTTGAAACATCTTGTCCTTTTGCATTGAAAGTTTTACTTGTGTTGATAAAAACATTTATGCCAGACGGCAACTTTATGGTAAGCGGTTGCCCTAATGCGCCACAAGTTGTTTTGCCAAGCAAAGTTACTTTTTTGCTTTGCTGCATTGTTAAAGCAATTTGTTCCGCTGCCGACGCCGTATTTTCGCCTGCAATAACATAAATATTTCCCTTATATCGAACATCTGACGAAAAAGGATTTGCAAAAAAATCATTTTCTACATCTTCATAAGCATTATTATAAAAATATGGATAATAAAAATCTTTGTCCTCTTGCGTAACCTCCTCTGGTTCAAACCAATAAATACGCGAAGCCGCTTTTGCTTTATAGTGAGCGTTATTTATTCTTGTTTTCAAATCAAACCAACGCAAACTGTCTTTATCTGTTAGCGTGAAAATTGCCGTATTTGTTTCTCGACCGTCGCCTCCAAAATTACCGTCTAAATCAAGAATTAAATTACCAAAATTCAAAATTGAATCATATTTTTCTACATAAAATTTATTAAAATCCTCGTTGCAAGCATAAAGTTTAATATATGCAAAATTATTTTTTTTGTCCGCAATAAAAATATTTTTTAACTGTTCTAAATCTGTTCTATCAATATTATAAAAATCTAATATTTGTTGATATTTGATTGTATCTTTCTGATAATCATAATGACAAATAAACGGTATTTCAATATTTTCAATTATATTTTTTTTGCGTTTTATTGTTAAAAGAAATTTTTCGTTATCTAAATTTAAAGCAGGATTTGCGCCGAAACCGATTTTTGCATTTTTCTTTTTTGTTTCAATATTGGAACTGTTTTGATAAGGCAACGTAAATTTTTCAATATATTCCGTTGGAGTTAAATCATTGATTTTCAATATTTCATCATCTTTTTGTAGATTAGAATAAATTTTACAAACTTTATCAATAAAGACTTTCCCATTCTCATTTTTCGTTGTAAAAAGCGGGTATGCAACATAGTTATACAGATAATCAGGATTTTGGGAATAGGTATGTCCATTATTAAAGCGACATAGAAATTTTTGCATTATTCTGCAATATTCCCAATCGTTTTGGGTTTCTGTGATTATCGGCAAATATTGGCGGTACAAACTGTCGAGATTAACCTCTGGGCAGTTGTCCATATTTGCAAAATTATACGACAATTCTTTCCAAACGACAGAAAATTCGTACATTTTTTGCTCTTTTGAAACCCTGTAAATATCTGGCTGCTGAGCAAAAATTGCATTGCAATATAAAAATATTGCAAATGAAATGATAAATTTTAAATTAGGATATTTCATTTTCTAATAATTTATTTTGTTTTTCAACTTTATCTTTTACATAACTTGCCAATGAAATTTCAGCCGCTTCGTGTAGGCATTCAAAATCAGTTTTTCCAATCTTTGTTTCATAATATTTCTGAATACAGGGACCAAAACATATTGGCAATCTAACACAATTCAAGCATTTTTCATTATTAAAAGTGTTACCTGAAAACATTTTACTTATAATTTCATTATTAAATTTGATGCTCCCATCATTGTTTAATACACCAATACAAAGTTCGTCTGCATAATCTCTCGCTGTACATTTAAAAATTTTTCCGTCATAATTAATAGCCCTATGATAAAAACTATCTGCGTAACAACATTTAAAATTATTACGCCTGCCATAAGCAAAATATGACGATGTAAATCCGTTTTTTTCAAATTCTTTTTTTAATTTCTATTAACAAATCATTATTTCCTTCCTCATTTTTTGTTAAATCTATTTGCCAAATTCTTTGAAAATCAACAAATATTTTTTTTCTATTTTCTTCTTTAATGTATTTTATAACATCTGTTGCATTATTCAGCGTTTGCTTATCATAATTTATTCTCATAATAATGTGCGCATTAATCACTTTTTTCGCAATGTTATTTATACTTTCGACAATTTGCTTATAATGCCCAATTCCATTATGATTTTTTACTAAATTATGTTTTTTTTCGTTGCCGTCAATTGGAATTTGAAAACTTGTCAGTTTAATTTCATTAAACAAGTCAATCATTTTATTGTCAATGTAATATGCATTTGTTGTTGCATGGCTTGAAAATGAAATATTGTTTGCGTTGCAAAGTTCCAAAGCGTATTTTGAAATAGGGTAAATAACTTCATAAAAATACATTAACGGCTCGCCTCCAAACCAATCAAGATATAAATAAGGAATTTTTTCAACTTCTATCATATACTTGATGTGTTTTTTTACCAATTCAACAGTTTCGTCATTCATCCGTCTTTGTTCATATTTTGTGCCAACATCCTCAACAATACAATACCAACACTTATAATTACATTGTAAAGTTGGATTTATTGTCAAATGATAATTTTTATTTTGTAAAGTATCTATTCTATTTCTATATAAAATATATTCTAATTCATTAAAATCAGATTTTACAATAAAACCCAATTTTTCAAACTTTTCCAAAATTTCAGGGTAATTTTCCAAAAATTCGTTAGTGTTTTCAAGATAATATTTTATACTTTCGACTTCGTTTTCTGAAAAAGGAATTGCATTTTCTGAAAAAGAATTATATAAGATATTATTTACCCAGATATTATATTTACTTTGTTTTTTCATAAAAAATTTTAATAAGGAGAAGAATTTTTGTATCCTTCTCCTTCCGTTTTTTGCTTGCAGTTACTACTTAATTATTATCTTACATTCACTACCTAATGGTTTTGGATTGCAACCTGAACAATAAGCCCCTTGCGTACAAGGTCTGTCTAATGGTTGCGGCGGAGGTGTTGATATACACTTTGTTTCCAATGATGCTTTTAATGTATCATCGTTTCCACCTTTAATTCTGCTCATTTGGTCAATTTGCAAAATTGTTTCTTTACTTAGATTGAGTTCCATAAAATGTTTCCCGCATATAACCCTGTGCGAGCCGGTTTTTAAAGTACAAAATTAATAAAAAGATTTAAAATAAAAGTTTTTTGCAATTTTTTTTTAAGTGCGCACTAAATAAAAAACTACGGTACAAAGGTAATAGGTATTTTTTGAAAATGTTTTGCGATTTATCGCAATTATATTGCAAATTTTCGCAAGTTATAACTAATTGAAATTTAATTGATTTGCAAGAAAAAATATGAATTTGTCGCAATTTATTACAAAAAATGCGTATCTTTGCGAAAAATAAAAAAATAAAATCATTGCTATTATGGAAAAATTAAAACTTATTGAGACAAGAAAAAATAAAGGTTATTCTCAAATGTATATGGCAGAAAAATTGTGTGTTGATGAGTCAAACTATTGCCGCAGAGAAAGGGGGCAATCAAAAATCAGTTTTGCCGAATGGACAAAACTCGCTAACATATTGGGCGTGTCGATAGAAGATATTTTTGAGGCAGAAGAAAGTCAGTTTTTTATCTGCAAAGACAGTGCTTCGGGCAACTATCAAGGTACGAACAATATATATTCTGTTCCTGAATCTTTGCTCGAAACACAGCAAAAATATATTCAAAAATTGGAGGAAGAAATTCGTTCTTTAAAGGAACTTTTGAAAAAGGCAGATAAAAATTAAAATTGTATTTATTTCTTGCATTTGCCAAAAAATCCGAAATCAGTTGTATAGGCTGGTTTTTAAACCTGTGCCCATACGGTGTCGGTTCTAACAATAACGCCGTACCTGTTTTTTCGCCGTTATTGACGGTAGATGCCCAACATTTGAGAAATTCGTCTTTCGTTAATTTGTATTTTGAACCTGCGGGGTCGGAAATGTAGAATTTTTCATCATTTTTTACATTATACAAAACTACAAAATGATTTTGATTCCAATGCAAAATTGCGGGTAGCGGCGTTTCCAATAATTGTTCCAACGAAATTTTTACCCCCTGCGTTCTAAAACCGATACTCTCTGCCGCGTCTGCAATGCCAAGCATCGACACGCCCTCGCGAGTGATAAAAGATTTTTCGCGCAAGAATTGGTTTGAGTAGGATTTGCCGTAGAATTTGGAAATCATACGCAAGCAGGTCGCGCCGCAATCCATAGCGTCGAGTTGGGGAAATTTTTGGAAAACGTGCATAATATCTAAATTTTTTCACAATAATTTATGGCTGGTTTGCCGAATTCTTCCTTTAATAAATTCAAAAATTGTGTTGTTTCAATTTCTTTTCCTACTGATTTTTTTAAAAATTCAAATATTACAGAATTTAATTTTTTATAGCCAACTTCCTGTGCTAATTTGTCTAATAAAACAACTTGTTTGTACATAATAATAGCGTGAGTGCTATGCACATATTTCGTAATATCTAAAATAGATTTGTCCTCGTTGTTGGTTAAATATTTATTGTAAAGGTCAATATAATTTTTGATTTGAACCTGATACAAACTGTCGCCTTCTTCATACCTCAAAAATTGTGTCATTAGATAATCATTTAAACTTTCTTTTAGTAAATATTCACCTTTGCTGTTGTTTTTTATTTTAATTTGTCCTCCTACCCATTCGTGTGTGAGTTCGTGAAATAACGTATAAGTCCTAATATCAGATTTATAAACGTATGCAATTCCTCCAAAATATGTAGAGCCAGAAGCGAGCCAATCTACTTCAATAATATTAAAATTTTTAAATCTGTATGAACTAATATTTTTTGAAAAATATTCAAGGCAATCTTTTATTTTGTTTGCTAATCTGTCTAAATTATTTTTTGTTAGAGTGCTGTCGTTTACAAATATATTAACATTACAAAATTCCGTTCTAAAACGTTTTTGTGTAAATAATGTTGTATCAACAAAACATAATGCTACATTGTTTATATCACTGTATATGCCTGGATTTTCAATGTTTGTCAGACAAATAAAATTTTTAAACGGTTTTACTTTTACAGAAATGTATATATTATCAGTATTTTTGATAACAGGAACAGGTTTTTCTACATAACTCTGACTATTGCAAAATAAAATTGATGATTCATCGCGGCTAACATTCCATATAAAATTAAAATCATATTTAAGTAACAATCTGTTTTTATAAATTTTATTTTTACAGATTTTTATTTTTTTATTTTCTCTATCAAAAACAAAAGGAATTTTTTGTTTAGAAGTAATGATTAAATTTTCAACAGCATCAAAAGTTTCGCCATCTTCATCAAAAAATAGTCCGCCAAGTTCAATAACAACTGTATCAACACTGCTATAATTATCCTGTAATTGTATGTCAAGTTTTACGGAGAAATTACTGATAGAGTTTTGAGTAATTTTCATTTTATAAGTAGTTTGTGGGTTGCCAAACAACGAATTGCACAAACAGCAAAATAACAATAAAACAGTAATTTTAAGTTGTAGTTTCATATTTTTTCTTTAATTGATTAAAAAAATCAGGTTTGTTGTCTTTAATTTTTTGAGAAAGTTGTAAAATTTTTTTCCATTTAATTTTTTCGAGTTCACATTTTTCTGGGATATTTTGTAAACATCTTCCATTTTGAGCATATTTTTCAGCAAAACAACAACCACCACACAAATAACGCACCCAACAAGATTGACATTCTTTAATATCGTCTAAAAATGGCGAGCGAAATTTAAGTTTTTTTGTTTTGTCAATGCCTGTTTCTATATTTCCGCAGGCATCATCTATGTTATTTGCAAAATGCTGGCAGGTATAAATACTGCCGTCCGCATTAATAGTAAAACTCGAAAAACCAGCGGCGCAAGCAATTGAATTTAACAATCTAAAATGTATATTACTTAAACTTTCTTTTATTGTTTGGCAATAAAAAATTTTGTCATTGCAAATAATATTTTCATAATATTTCATTAATTGACTCAACTGATTGTCAATGGATTGCAATTCGCATTGGGAGTAATTTGATAAATTATGTTCTTTATTGACAGAATTATATGCGAAAGAAAATACAAAAGGTATTTTCAATTTCTCAAAAAAATCAAAAGTTTCGCAAATTTCAGTCGAATTACTTGTTATAGTAGGACGCAACGTAATAGGAATATTTGCATTTGCAAATTTTTCAACATTTAATAAAACCTGATTTGTGCTGTTCTCACCGTTATTAAAAGGACGATTATTAGTTTGTCCATCAAAACTTACCAATATAGAGAAATTGTACGTTTTCAAAAAACTGATAATTTCGCCAGATACGATTGTCCCGTTAGTTGTAATACTATAAAGAAATTTTACGTTTTCATATTTATGTTCAATATTTTCAACAACACTTTTCATTGTGTCAAACATCAACATTGGCTCGCCACCAAAAAAACAAATGTCAAAAGTTTTGACTAAACTATTTTTATTAACTGCAAAATCAATGATTTTTAGCCCCTGTTCTACAGACATATTTGCAAAATTAAACTTACCGTTTTGTCTTGCGAAACAATAAGCACAACGCAAATTGCAATTGCCTGAAATATTTAAAATAATAGATTTTAATTCATTGGTTACATTTCTAAATGTTGCCTCTCCGCTATTTTTGATAGTTTTAACCAATAAATCAATAAAAAACTTATCGGTTTTATTTTCGGGAATTATATTATCATTTTCCGCGCGTTTAATAAAATCGGCAAATGTGTTATTACTAATTTTTAATATCAAACCAGTGGGCGCGTAATACACATATTCATCGCTTTCACTTGTTGTAATTTTTAAATTTTTAGAATTTAATATCTTATGCATAAAATCTAATTTAAGAAAAAAATGCCCAAATGCCCGTTTGACATTCAGGCATTAATAAACTACCAACCTACACTTTTACCATCATCTGTTGGCATAGAAAATGGTGAAGTACATTTTACTTCCTGCGTGTAACATTTTTTTATTTCCATTGTCACACACACTTTAACTTCAATTGTTAGGCATGCTTTTGTTTTAATATCCAATCCTCCTCTTATTGCTTCCGGATTGGAAACTTCAAAATACCTAAAATCTTTGATTGATTTCATTTTACAAAATTAATTAAAAAGTTAAACATAAAAAAATATTTTTGCAATTTTTTTTTTAATAAAAAATCACACTGTAAAATTACTATCATTTTTTCATAAGTATTATTCATATATTAAATAAAATTAGTACCTTTGCGGTCAAAATTATTTATTTTTTGCATAAAAAATATTTACAATATGAATAATGTAGGTTTAAAAATTAGAAAATTGCGCGAAGAACGCGGTATTAGTCAAGAATTTATCGCAGATAAACTCGAAATTAGTCAAAGTTCTTATGGCAGATTAGAAAAAAGCGATAGCCGTCTTACTGTTCCTCGTTTGTTGGAAATATCAGAAGTGCTAAATGTTTCCGTTTCTGTACTTTTCGGCGAAAAAGCCACGCAAATTATCAACGAAAACAAAGGCGACAACGCGCAGGCAAATATCGGCACTCTCATTCAACAAGATAAAGAGTACATAGCCTCGCTGAAAGAGGAAATCGCGTTTTTGAGAACTTTGCTCGCAAAAAAATAAAACTACAAAATGATTTTGATTCCAATGCAAAATTGCGGGTAGCGGCGTTTTCAATAATTGTTCCAACGAAATTTTTACCCCCTGCGTTCTAAAACCGATACTCTCCGCCGCGTCTGCAATGCCGAGCATCGACACACCCTCGCGGGTGATAAAGGATTTTTCACG